>JBATAT010000552.1:0-2048 GCA_049662005.1 Tepidiformaceae bacterium | reverse complement strand
TCCTGCAATGCCGCGCCGTGTGGTGAAGTAACGACCCCGATGCGCCGTGGAAATGCCGGCAGCGGGCGCTTGCGGGCGGGGTCGAAGAGGCCCTCCGCTTCGAGGCGCAGGCGCAGTTCTTCGAACTTCGCGGCCAGCAGGCCGACCCCTTCCGGCCGAACGAAGTCGAGCACGAACTGGAGTTCGCCACGCTGTGGGTAGATGGTGATTCGCCCGTGGGCGATGACTCGCTCGCCGTCCTTGAGTTGGAAGCCGGGCATGTTGTCCCGGAACAGGATCGTTCGCAGGGAAGCACTGGCATCCTTCAGTGAAAAGTAACGGTGTCCGACCTGCGATCGCGTGTAGTTCGAGACTTCGCCCTGGATCCACAGGTCGCTGAAGAACTCGTTGGCTTCGAGCACTTCCCGCAGGAAGGAAACGACCGCAGAGACCGAGAGAGCAGAGGGAGGGTTCATGGTTGGAAGCTCACATCGAGGCTCATGGCTGCTGCTTCAAGGCGCCGGTCGTTCGTCCAGAGCTGTGTATCTGGCGTGATGGCCACGGATGCGAGCAAGTGAATGTCGATGTATCCAAGTCCTCGTCCCATGAGAGAGCGAGCTTCGATGAAGGAGAGCGCTTCAGAATGCGTGGCGACGACCGTACTCCGGAGTTTCTGAAGTCGCGTGATGATTTCCGCTCTATTCGATATTGTCCCGCAGGCAATTTCGCCGATCACGAAAGGGTGAGACGAAACAACGCCTTGACCCAGGACGAGAACGAGGTTTGGATTGCCCACTCTGAAATGGTCGATCCACACGGAAGTATCGACGAGGATCACGGTTCGGTTGAGCGCCTTCGGGGGATAATCTCCAACAGGGGTTCCGACCCGCCGAGCCTGGCCAGCCTACGAGCGCTTTCTCGTTCGATTAGAGCGATGAGCCCCGCTCGGAGTACCGCGGTTCGTTCAGTAAGACCGCTTATTTCCTGAGCGTCTCTGAGGAGTTCATCGTCGATGGTCACGGTTGTTCGCATAGGCACATGATACAGCATCACATGATGTTAAGTGGGATGCAGGGAGAGGCTTTTCGGTACGGACTTACTGCACTCGTTCGATGTACGTCCCAAGATCCGTGTTCACTCGGATCTTCGTGCCCTCTTCGATGAACAGCGGGACCTGGACCACCAGGCCGGTCTCAAGCGTCGCGGGCTTGTTGCCCCCGGTTGCGGTGTCGCCCTTGAAGCCCGGATCCGTCTGTGTGACCGTCAGTTCGACGGAAATCGGCATTTCGACGCCAATCACCTCATCACCGAAGAGCACAACCTCGCAAACGTCGTTTTCCTTGAGGTACTTGTTCGCATCCCCGACTTTTTCGGCGCCCACGGGAATCTGCTCAAAGTTCTCGGTGTTCATGAAGTAATAGAACTGGTCATCGCTATAGAGGTACTGCATTTCACGGCGTTCGACGCGCGCCCGCGTGAACTTCGTTCCCGATTGAACCGTGTGCTCGATGATCGAGCCGCTGCGGACGTCCCGGAGCTTGATTTTGACCTGGGCCGATCCGCGCCCGGTCTTGATGTGGCTGTAGTCCATGATCGCGAAGAGCTTGCCATCCATTTCGATGGTCGCGCCCTTCTTCAGTTCGGCGGTGGAAATCACGTCGTCAGGCTCCTGCGGGGGTGAGTTTTCTGGCTTTGCTGAGCACTCGCGCCTTGCCGTTTTCGAGAACGACGATGTCTTCGATGCGAACGCCGCCCCAGCCGGGGAGGTAAATACCCGGCTCAATGGTAAACACCATTCCTTCTTCCAAGGTATCAGAACCGTTGGGGCCAAGGTAGGGATCCTCGTGCACGGCAAGGCCAACGCCGTGCCCGAGCCCATGCCCGAACCGCTCGCCGTAACCAGCCTTCTCGATCACCGAACGGGCCAGGCCGTCCGCATCGACGCACGTCATCCCGGCTTCAACGCCCTCGATTGCCGCCCGCTGAGCCTCGAAGACGATGCTGTAGATCTCGCGGAACCTCGCATCCTGTTGGCCGAGAACGATGGTGCGGGTGAGGTCGCTGCAGTA
>JBATAT010000551.1:0-1882 GCA_049662005.1 Tepidiformaceae bacterium | reverse complement strand
GGCTACTCGTGCCAGTCGCGATCGTGATGGTTTCTGTTGTTGGTATCGTCGCTGGGATGGTACGCGTCAGAGGGAAGGCGGGCTGGATCCCCGGCGTCCTCTTGCTGGGGGCGGCCTCTATCTGGTTTGTGATGGAGGGAGTCATATCAGCCGTCGGGGCGGACCACCCAGCCCAGTTCACGCGCGGCGAGTGGACTGCAACGTGGCGGACGATTCAATGGCTTCTCTGGATTGGGCTTGTTGTCGCAAGTCAGATCGTGCTTATCAGGTCCGCGCATCGTACGAAATGAAGTATCGTCGCGACGTCATCGCGTCGTCGTCACCCTGCTCGACCGTGCCTCGTCGGGGCCAGAGGAAATGCGACATCGGGGTATCTGACTATGAAGTCGTTTCAATATCCGAGCCAGCGCCACGTCTACATGGTCGCCCTTGGCGTTGCCGCGATCGTCGCTTTAGTGGGAACGGCCGGGGCGCTCGGATGTTCCGGCACGTCCGGCGCCGGCGATGCGAGTGTCGTTGACCAGAACCCAGGAAATCCCGGTTACCGAATTCCGCTGCCCCGGTCGTTAGATGAGCTGACCGGGAATGCCGACATCGTCGTGACGGGCCGCGTGGTCAAGCGCGGGGCGGAGACGGACGTGCCACTCGGTGAGTCGAGTCCGCTGGGCGAAAAGCAGGTCGTCCACCAAATTGTGCTGCCAGTCGTCACCTACACGATTGACGTTTCCGAGTACCTCGTTGGTTCGGGACCGAATCAGGTCAAGTTGCAGGTCCCGCTCGAAGTGGAAGCGCGCGACAAGAGTGCGTTCTCACCCGGGGAATCCCGGATTTGGTTCCTCGAACCTGAGCCCGCCTGGAAGCTGGGCGGATTCTCGCTCAACTACGGCGAGGGGAGCGTCCTGACGGATTCCGGAGGTGCAATCCGGTTCGGCGGCCCCACGGGTCCGGTCGTTCCGTTCCTCGATGGCATGAATCTTGCGGCCCTCAGTGATGTGCTTCGCGCGAAATGAAAGCCGAACCCGACGCCTTCGCTGGCGTGCGTGCTCACAGGGACTCAAGCACGTGCCTGCCGTACTATTTACGGAGTGCCTGAATTTACCCCACTCCCCACGACCATCGAAACGTATCCGGAGCTGATCCAGGGTGGCATGGGCGTTGGCGTATCGGATTGGAAACTTGCGCGAGCGGTTGCGGTGGCAGGCGAGCGACTCGGTGAGCGCGTCCTCGGTGTCGTCTCCGGCACCGGGCTCCCGGTGATGCTGGTCGACCGGCTGCAGGCGGGCGACCCGGACGTCCTGCGGGCGCTGCACGCCTTCGATGAAGCCATTGCCAGGGAGATCCTGGACCAGTACGTGCCGGGCGGGGTCGCGCCCGTAAAGCGGCGCCGCAAGCTCCCGCCCAAGCCGGAAGTGATGGTCACCGGAACCGCTGCCACCCGAGCGAAGATGACGCGGCTGGCGGTCGCTGCCGCGTTCGTCGAGGTCTGGCTCGCGAAAGAGGGCCACAGCCGCCCAATCGGGATCAACGTCCTCGAAAAGGTCCAGTTGATGCACCTGCCAGTGCTGCTGGGGGCGATGCTTGCGGGCGTGGATTACGTGCTCGTTGGCGCGGGCATCCCCCACCAGGTGCCGGCAGTGCTGGCCAGCTATGTACGTAACGAACCGGCGAGCTATCGCATGGATGTCGCAGGTTCGAACGAGAAGCACCTCCTCACGCTGGATCCGCGGCCATTCATCCGTCCGGGCCAGCAGCTTTGCCGGCCAACGTTCCTCGCGATTGCCTCGCATCACGCCCTGGCGATGCGGCTTGCTTCCACGGTCGAAGTCGATGGGTTCGTGGTCGAAGGCCCGAGCGCAGGCGGCCACAACGCGCCCGCACGTGG
>JBATAT010000550.1:0-5988 GCA_049662005.1 Tepidiformaceae bacterium | reverse complement strand
GGGCCAGGGCAGGATGAGGTCAGGCGGCCAGGAAGCCGAGTTGGTCCCATTTCTGGCCGAGCAACGCTTCCTGGGGAACACCGAGCCAGCGCTCGATGACGGTAGCGTAAACCTGGCGGAAATCGGTGGTGTAGGGGACGTTGCCGTTGTCGACGAGGGCGGCGAGGTTCGGGGCATCGCCGTAGAGACCGCGCTGCACGCCGTTTCCGAGTGCAAACATGATGCTGCCGGCCCCGTGATCGGTGCCGCCGTTGGCATTCTGCTGGACGCGCCGGCCGAATTCACTCCAGGTGAGGACGAGGACATCGTCCGCCTTCCCATGCGCCTGGAGGTCCTGGTAGAACGCGGTCAGGCCGCCGTCGAGGGTTTCCATGAGCGCAGTGTGCTCCGTGAGTTGATTGTTGTGGGTATCGAAGCCCCCAAGCGTGATATGGCCGACACGCATTCCGAGATCTCCGACGATGGCTTCGGCGAGGACTGAAAGGCCGGAGGCGAACGAGGAATCGGGGTATTCGACGGCCGCGGTGTAGTTGGCACCCGCCTGTTCGAGCATCTTCGCGCTTGAGACTGCCGTCTCGGCGGTGGTTTCGAGAAGGACACCGTAGGGCGACGATGACGGGTACTGTTCGTACAGCTTCAGCATCGTTGCGGTGCGGGCGTTGCTGGTGTCAAGCAACTTGCCGCCAACCTTCACACCGTAATCGGCAGGATCGCGGACGGATGGGATCGAGATTGCGGGGGTGCGCATTTCGGGCGGCGTTGACGATCCAATGTTGAAGCCGAAGAACGGGTCGTGCTGTTCGCTTTCCATCTGCTCGAGCGTCCGCCCCAACCAGCCGTTATCGAGCTGGAGCTTCGGATCGCCGGCCTGCCATATGGCCATGGACTTGAAGTGGCTGTAGTTCTGTTCGGGATAACCGACGCCGCGAACGACCGCGAGCTTGCCCGAGTCCCAGAGGCCCTTCATGCCGGTGAGCGACGGATGTAGCCCGAACCCCTGGTCGAGCGGAAGGACCGCCTCTTCGGCGATGCCGAGGGTGGTTCGCGACGACCGGTAGGTGGGGTCGGATGCGGGGATGATGGTGTTTAGCCCATCGTTGCCACCGGCCAGCTGGACGAGGACCAGGACCTTCTTGTTGTTCGGGTCGACGAGGTCGGCCCCATTTTGGGCTGCAAACGCAACCGCGCCCTTCAGCAACGACTGGGCAGTCGTTCCGATGCTCACCAGGGCGACCCCGCCCTTGACAAAGTCTCGGCGTGAAAGCATGGGTTTCTCCTAAATCAGTTGATATTCGGGACTGGCGAGAACCAGGTAGGCGACCGCGGCGGCACGTTCCCTGGGATCACTCACGGTTCGTGCGAACGCGTAGATCGATTCGCGCGCCTCATCGGAAATAGCGCCATCGACAAGGCGGCTGAGGGCCGCGTCCACCGTCGCTTCGGGCGACGACTGGTCCTGGAGCGATGGCACAGGCAGGGCACGTCCTCGCTTGTCGTAGAGGAATGAATCGAGGAAGTTCACGCGGCCGAAGAACGTTCCCGACGAGAGCCATCCCTCCCCACCAGGCCACCCCGCGACGCTTGGCGGTTCGTAGAGCTGCTGGTCCATTCCGCTGGCGATCTTTTCGATCGTGAGCCAGTCGGTTTCAAGTTCGAGCGCGCGGACGGCGCCGACCATGAACTCAATCGGGCTGCGGACGAGTGCGCGGTAGGCACGGAGCGAATAGAACTCGTCGCTGACGAGGATAGCCCGGAGGACCTCGCGGATGTTGTGCTTCGATTCGTCCCAGACGGCGACGAACTTGTCGAGGGTGGCATCCTCGGCGCCGCGATAGGCGAATTCGCTGAAGAGCCGGCGGACGATGAACCGGCCGGTGGCTGGCTGTTCCATGATGATGCGGATGATGTCTTCGCCGTTGAAGTTCCCGGACTGGCCGAGGAATGTCTTCGCCCCATCATCGTGAAGGCGTCCGATAAACTGGTATGCGGGCTCGTACGTGCCAACCCGCTGGTCGAGGAATTCGCGGCGTTCGCGGTCACTTGCACCGGCCGGGGGTTCTTCACGCTTCGGCGCGCTGAGCCGCCAGCCAGTGAACGCGCGAGCGCTCTCGCGGACATCGTCTTCGGTGTAGTTCCCTTCGCCCATCGAGAACAGTTCCATGACTTCGCGCGGGTAGTTCTCGTTGGGGTGTTCCCGGGTGCTCTCGGACGTGTTGAGGTAGGTCATCATCGCTGGGTCTTTGCTCACCGCCTGGAGCAAGTCGTCGTAGCGCCCGATCGCGTGGGCACGGAAAAGCTCGTTCTGGGCGACCATCATCTTCCCGCGTTGAGCGCCGACCTGGCTCAACTGGGACGTGAGGAGTCCATGCCAGATGTAGGTCATGCGCTCTTCGAGCGGACGCCGTGAATAGGACATGCGGTAGAGCCACCAGCGTTGCATGTCACGCGTGAGCGGTGGGCGCTTGCCATCGAGGCCGCGGCCCGGCGTGGTGAGGTTGAAGTTAGCGGCGGCGATGCGGGCATCGAGGGCCGAATTATCGACGGAGGCGAAGCCGAGAAGCCGATCGGCGGCATCTTCACGGGAGAACGCTGCGAATTCTTCGATCTGGGCTGCGGTCCCGCCCCAGGCGGCTCGCCGCAAGAGGTGGGCTGCCCGAACTTTCGGGTCGTCGATGGCGACGTCGTTCGGCAGCGGCGTCGGCGATGCCTTGGCCACGCCGGCAACATCGCTCGATGGGGTGGTCGGCGCTGAATCGCTCGAACCGGATGAGGCGTTTGCGGCAAGCCCGACAATGGCGGCAGCAGTGCCGCCAGCAGCG
Organism: Tepidiformaceae bacterium; assembly: GCA_049662005.1. Taxonomy (GTDB): domain Bacteria; phylum Chloroflexota; class Dehalococcoidia; order Tepidiformales; family Tepidiformaceae; genus Amarobacter. The sequence continues at coordinate 3,169 of JBATAT010000550.1, read as the reverse complement.
GCGGTCGCGGCCCCGGCAAGGAGCATCCGGCGCGTCGCGGGGCGCTGGAGGAGAGGGGTTCGACTACGTTCTTCCAATGGTTGACTCCTGTTCTCGGCGCGGGAGCGTTATCGATGGTATTGCCACCCCACCGGGAAAAGTGACGCGCAGTCGCGACCCCTTCGCGGATCACACGAATTCTTTACGCAAAGAGGCCCTACGCTCATGGCACTTCCCGCGTGGTTCGGGCCATTAGGTGTTCATGAGGTCTGCATGACGACACAACGACGGGGCTTTGGGCGCGAACGGCACAACTGGCTGAAGGGCGTGATCGCGGTCATCGCGGTGGCCGGTTTCGGTGGCGGGTGGTGGGGGCTGGCAGCGGCAAATGCACCGCCGGTCGTTCCACTCGAAATTTCCGCGACTGTCATCTCAACGCCATCGCCGACTGGGCGGACGACACCAACACCGTTCTCCGGGTTGCCACCGGCAGCCACAGAAGGTGCGAGCACGGCTTCACCGTCATCGACAACGGAACCGCCTGAGCCAGGTGCTACCGTCACGCGCACCCGCAAGCGTTCACGGGCCTCGTGATGAGCTGGAAGTTCGCCGGTGTGGTGGCGTTTGGCGTCGTCGCGGGAATACTGCTCGCGCGGGCTTCCCAGGACCCGGAGACGGGCACGGCTTCGTGGGACGGCCTGCGGGCGGCCGGGTTCGCGGCGTACCTTTGCCTGTGGGTCGCCGTATGCAGCGGCATTGCGGTGCACATGCGCTTTCGGGCGCGGCCGATCGCCATGACGTGGGTGCTCGAATCTCATCGCATGAGTTCGGCTCTCAGCCTTTCGTTCGTGGCCGGCCACATCGCGGGTCTTCTTGTTGACCCGGCCATGGCATTCTCGGTCGTGGACATTGCCGCCGGGGTAACGAGCGGGTACCGGCCGCTCCAGGTGAGCCTCGGGGTGCTGGCGATGTGGGCGCTGGTAGCGGTCCTCGGTTCGACGGCATTTGCCGGGCGAATGCCCTACGCGGCATGGCGAAACCTGCACTGGCTCAGCTTTCCGGCGTACGGGCTGGCGCTTCTGCACGGGCTGACCGCAGGCACCAACGCGTCATCGCCACCGGCACTCGGTCTTTACGCTGCGACGGCGAGTGTGGTGGCGGCGCTTGTGGTTGTTCGCGTAGTCGGGCGCGGCTGGGTGGATGCGGCGGCTACCGCGGCGGGTTCGGCGAGATCGGCTAACTAATTTTGGAGTTTAGATTTTAGATCTTGGATTGCGGTGCACCGGGTGTTAGGCCAGTTCCGCGGCGGCGCGATCGATCCCGGCGCGGATGTCGGCTTTGAACCCTTGTTCGCGAAGGATGTTGCCGATGCTGCGGAGGGCGAGGAGGACGTTCCCGGGATTGCTCGATTCGCCCATGAGGCCGACGCGCCAGACTTTCGCACGGAGGTCGCCGAGGCCGCCGCCGATCTCGATGCCGTGCCGCTCGAGCAAGGCGCCCCGCACTTCGCCGTCATTCACACCTTCCGGGATGCGGACCGTGGTGAGCACGGGAAGGCGGTAGCCCTCGTCGGCGTGCAACTCGAGGCCCATCGCTTCGAAGCCGGCCTGGAGGGCGCGGCCATTCTTTTCGTGGCGGGCCCAGCGGTTTTCGAGGCCTTCATCGAGGACAAGGGCAAGCGCTTCGTGGAGCGCGTAGACCATCGAGATCGGGGCGGTGTGGTGGTAGGCGCGCCGTTCATCCCAGTAGGCTTCGAGCAGCGAGAGGTCGAGGTACCAGCTGTTGCAGGGCACCTCGCGGGACTTCACGACATCCCAGGCGGCGGGTGACATCGTCAGCGGGGCCATGCCGGGAGGGGCACTGAGGCACTTCTGGGTGCCCGAATAAACCGCATCGGCGCCCCACGCGTCGACCGTAACGGGTACACCGCCGAGCGAGGTAACGCAGTCGACGAGGAGGAGAGCGCCGTTGTCCTTCGCGATTTTCGCGAACGGTTCTACTGGCGTGCGCACGCCGGTGGATGTTTCGGCGTGGACGATGCCGACCAGGCGGACGTTACCGGCGGCTTTCACGGCGGCTTCGACGCCAGCGACGTCGGTGGGAGAGCCCCAGGGCGCCTGAACGCGGGTGACTTCGCCGCCGGCCCGCTCGGCCATCACGGCGATGCGTTCACCGAAGTAGCCGCAGATGCCCACGACGACCTTGTCGCCCGGTTGCACGAGGTTCATCACGGCAGCTTCCATGCCGCTCGTGCCGGTGCCAGGGGTGGCGAGGGTGATGCGGTTCTTTGTCCCCATCACCTGGCGCAGCATCTCGTTGCAGTCGTCCATGATCTTCAGGAACTCAGGGTCGAGGTGGCCGAGGATGGGTGCACCCATCGCCTTGAGAACGCGCGGGTGAGCGCCGCTCGGGCCAGGGCCCATGAGGACGCGGGTTGGGGGATCAAACGTCGGAGTCGAAGGCATGAGAGGTATCTTAGGCCCGGGCGAGGGTGGCGGCGACTCGCCCAGGAGAGATTGTCAGCGGCTGGGTGGCCGCAGCCGCTCTCCATACTGCTGCGCGAAATAACCCGAGAACTGTTCGCCGCCATCGAGCCGGGACGCGTTCGCGCGGTACCAGTCGACCGTGCGCGCAAGGCCCTCCTCGAAGGTCACTCGCGAGTGCCAGCCCATGGACCTGAGTTTCGAACAATCTAAAGCGTAGCGGCGGTCGTGGCCGGCGCGATCGGCGACCGGTTGGATCAGCGCTTCGGACCGTTCGGCGAGGCGGCAAATTGTGCGCGCAATCTCAATGTTCGGGATCCGGGTGCCGCTGCCGACGTGCAATGCGTGCAGCCCGCTGGCCGGCAACGCGTGGGTGACCTGGCGAATCGCCTCGACGAGGTCTTCGACGTAGATCCATTCGCGCTGCTGGAGGCCATCGCCATAGAGTGGCATCGCCTCCCCGGCAATCGCGCGCATGGTGAAAAGGGGGATGAACTTCTCGATGTGCTGGTTCGGGCCGAAGACGTTACACGAACGCAAGACCGTGACCGGCAGACCGTAGGTTTCGCAGTAGGCCCGGATCATCAGTTCGGCCGCGGCCTTACTCGCGGAGTAGGGGGATGTTGGAGCGAATGGCCACTCTTCGTCCGCCTCTTCGGGTTCTGCTAGCGAGCCGAATACCTCATCGGTCGACATGTGGACGAGAG
>JBATAT010000549.1:0-4992 GCA_049662005.1 Tepidiformaceae bacterium | reverse complement strand
AACCCCCACCCCAACCCAGGCGCGACGGCCAAGGAGCGCTACACCGTCCACTCGCCCCCGGCCGTCAACCATCCGGGTGCAATAGATCGTTCGAGTGCCGCCCTATAACCACCCGTCTACAGCCGCCCCTTGAGCCCCGACGGCAACTCCTCCGGGATCTCACTCACCGGCTCCGTCGCCAGCGACGTCGTGATATCGAAGATATCTCCCCATGCGGCGTCGTAGTAATCCCCCGGCCCCTCATCTTCCGATTCCCAGATGACCACCACCTGCGGGTCGCCCTCAGGCGCGTTCACCCAGTACTCGCCGAGCACGTTCGCCTGCGGCGGGTGTTCGAACGTCTTCCGGCGTTCGAAAGCCTCCAGTCCCTGGAGCGCATTTATGCCCGGCCTGAATCGAAAGTACGCCACATAAAGACCCATTGCCGAAGTATACCGGCGGCCACTCTTGTATATATATCGTGTCACGATACAATTGGAGAAAGATGCCTGCAGCCTCCCCGCCTGTCGATTACACCGGCCTCCACGATTTCCGCGTCGCCATCCGGCGCTTTCTCGCCTTCAGCGAAGAAGCGGCTCGCGCCCACGGGATCGATCCTCAGCAGCACCAACTCCTGCTCTCCATTCGCGCGTCTTCCGATGAAGCAGGCCTGACCATCGGCGAGGCGGCCGACAGCCTCATGCTTCGTCACCACTCGACCGGCGAACTGGTCGACCGAGCGATCCGAAACGACCTCGTCACTCGAACCCGCGACAAGCTCGACCGGCGCGTTGTCCGTCTTGGCCTCAGCAAGCACGGCGAAGCGATCCTTCGCGAGCTCTCAGAACACCACGTCCGTGAACTCCGGGCAGCGGGACCGGCCCTTGTCGGTGTCCTCGCTTCCATCCTGGAATCAGAAAGAGACCCTGAATGAACCACTGGCTCGAAACTGTTGGGCATCGCTTCCGCGAGCCGTTACGCGAGGGTGTCCCGGGCGACTTCACGACGTCTCTCCGGCTGCTGCCAATCTCGGGTCTCGCGCTCATCGTCGGCATCATCGGCGCCTTCCTCGCATGGACCTTGCTGAAGCTGATCGCGTTCTTCACGAACCTCTTCTTCTATCAGCGCCTCTCCGACACCAGTGCTGGCCCGGCGGATGCACATCTCGGCCTCTGGCTGCTGGTCGTCCCCGTGATAGGTGGGCTGTTGGTCGGTCTGATGGCTCGCTACGGCTCCGATAAGATTCGCGGTCACGGAATCCCGGAAGCTATCGAATCGATCCTGATCAACGGCAGCCGCGTCCAGCCCCGCGTTGCTGTCCTCAAGCCACTCTCCTCCGCAATTTCCATCGGTTCGGGCGGCCCGTTCGGCGCCGAAGGGCCGATCATCATGACAGGCGGCGCTGTCGGTTCGCTCATCTCACAAATGCTGAAACTCTCTGCGACGGAGCGGAAGACCCTTCTCGTGGCCGGAGCCGCAGCCGGCATGTCCGCCACCTTCGCTGCCCCGGTTGCAGCCGTGCTCCTCGCTGTGGAGTTGCTCCTCTTCGAATGGAAACCGCGCAGCCTCATCCCGGTGGCCATCGCCAGTGCGGCGGCCGCGGCTACCCGGCACTGGCTTCTCCCGGCGTCTCCCCTCTTCCCGGTCCCTCCCCACTCCGAATTCGTCGGCCTGCTGGGCCTCTTCTCAGCAGTGATCGTAGGGCTCTCGGCGGGTGTGCTCAGCGCGGTGCTGACGGGCGCCGTCTACGGAGCAGAGGATGCATTCCATCGTCTCCCCATCCACTGGATGTGGTGGCCTGCCCTTGGCGGCCTGGCGATTGGTGTCGGCGGCCTGATTTTCCCCGAGGCACTCGGCGTCGGCTACAGCAACATCGCTATCCTGCTGACTGGCACCGCTCCCACCCGGATCATCCTCGGCGTACTCCTCGTGAAGTCCGCAATCTGGGCGATTTCGCTCGGTTCAGGAACCTCCGGCGGCGTACTCGCGCCGTTGCTCATGATCGGGGCCTCAGTCGGCGCGCTCGAAGCCGGGTTCCTTCCCGGGGGCGATGCCAGCCTCTGGCCGATCATTGGCCTCGGTGCAATGCTCGGAGGCACGATGCGGGCACCGCTCACGGGCGTCATCTTCGTCCTCGAACTGACCCACGATTCCGCCATCCTGCTGCCTTTGCTCATCGCGGTCGTCATCGCCCACGGGTTCACCGTCCTCCTCCTGCGGCGTTCGATCCTCACCGAAAAACTCAGCCGCCGTGGCCACCACCTCGCCCAGGAATACGGCGTCGACGTCCTCGAGGGGACACTCGTCCGCCAGGCAATGCGCACCGACCTCGTGGCGATTCCTGCAGGCGCCTCCCTCGCTGAAATCGCCGGCGTCCGCCTCATGGACCTCTACGAAGATCAGGACGCCTATCCAATCGTCGATGCGGACCGCGAGTTCGTAGGCATCATCACGGCAGGCAATCTCGCACGCCTCTCCCTCGCGTCCGATAGTCCGGAATCACCGGGCCACCGCGGCGTTTTCGGCGATATTCCTGCTTCGAAACTTGACACGATTGGGCCGGGAGCGACGATGCGGGAGGCCGCAGATCGCATGGCCTCGGTCGGTGCTTCGGCGCTCGCCGTCGTCGATGAGTCGGGCCGCCTGCTCGGGTTGGTGTCCGTTCGCGAGCTTCTTGCCGTCCGCTCGCGCGCTTTCGAACTGGAAACGTACCAGGAGCGCGTGATCACCCTGCGGATTCCCTTCACCCGGGCAGCCGCACCAACGAGTTCGCCCTGAGGAGCAGCAGCGGTCTCTCTGCTACACTGCCCGCGCCGAGACCGAAAACCCGGGCCACCTGGAGTCGTGCATGTACCGTCGAATTCTCACCGGAGTGATAGCACAGGGAAAGACGCGCGACTTCCTCGCGGCCATGGCGGTGGCGAGCACCTACCAGACCGAGCGCGGCATCCGCGCTCGCACCGCAATCTGGGGCGCGATGACCGGCCAGAACAATTCCGTCGTCATCGCTGCTGATTTCAACACGCTCGACGACCTCGAAAAATGGACCGACCTCTCGACCGAAGACTCACGCTTCGCCGTCGTCCGCCGCGATGTCCGCGCCCACATGGTCTATGAAGGCTCCGAGGTTGCCATCCTGCGCCTTGCCTATCACTCCGAAGGGCTTATGACTTCCGAAGACGCGACCGCGCCACGGCGGTATATGCGCGTCCTGCACGGTGATGTCCAGCCGGGTCACCATCGCGAATTCGTGCACTCTGTATCGGTTGCGCTCGACTACCAGAAAAAGCGTGGCGTCGATGCCCACACCAGCGTCTGGTCGAAAATGACCGGCCACACCAACGGCGTCTCCATCGTCGGCGAATTCGATTCACTCTCCGAACTGGAAAAGTTCGATGATATGGCTGTCACCGATGCCGAATTCGGTCGCCTCCGCGCAGCCACCCGTGCCTCGATGGTCTTCCTCACCAGCGAAACCCAGCTCATGCGCAACCTGATGTGACCGCCTCTTGGTAGGAACCCCACTGCACCGGGGTTTCTTATTGGGTGCGTCGTGCCCTTTGCGTACTTCGTGTTCCGGTCTTCCGTAGTGGCGCTCGCGATCGCCGCCAATTGCAGAGCCGGGAACAAGGCAAACGAAAACAGGCCCGCTTGTAGCGGGCCTGTTTCTTATTCCAGGAAAGTCTTGGTGGTTACGAACCGCAGGCGCGAGGCTGGCCGCTGCCATCCTCGGTCTGGAAGCTCGAACCACAAGCGCACGACTTTGTCGCGTTCGGGTTAAAGATGGAGAAGCCGCTCTTCATGATGTCGTCGACATAGTCGATTTCGGCGCCAGAAAGATACTGGGCGCTCTCGGGATCGATCACGATCTTCACGCCGGACTGCATCAGGATGATGTCATCGTCTTCGGCCGAACGGGCCAGTGCCATGCCGTACTGGTAGCCGCTGCATCCGCCACCAGCGACGAAGACGCGAAGCGCACCTTCTGTCAGTTCGCGCGCCTCAAGGAGCGCCTTGGCCTTTTCGGCCGCCTTGTCGGTGATGTTGACGAGTACGACCGGGGCTGCGGACTCGGTGGTCATAAGGGAAATGCCTCCAACAGGTCATTGCGTTTTGGTCTGTGACCTTCGCCACAGTAGCTACGAAAATCATAGCGTTTGGCGAGCCGCCCGTCTACGCTACTTTTCGGTTGTCACCACGAAGTTCATTACCTACGCTCCCTGCATGACTCAACAGCCCCAGCGCGTCATTTACCTCCCTCCCGGTGTCGTTGCACCGGCCCAGTCCACCGTTCAGCCCACGACAATCGTTCCCAACGGAGTTCCGTTTGACCGGGCGTTCTTCGAACAGGTCCTGCCGTCCGCCGTCGCGGGATTCTGCGCCCAGGTCGATTGCCACATTCCCGTCCTTGAACTCACCACCGTCGACGGTATTACCCATTACGTGAACGGTATATCCGGCGTGGCGGACCAGTGGGTCGCGCTCCAGACGAGCCTCCCCGACCATCCCCATCCCATCCAGACGTTCATTCCCTATCAGACGATCTTTCGCGTGGAGATTCACCCGGAGGGCGACGAGCGACGCGCCCACCTTGGTTTCCTCGTTGAAGTCGGCAAATCGAAGCCCCAGATCGCACCTCCCGAGACCACCCCTGCCGAGGCCCCACCAGCCAAAGCACCCCCGGCGAAAGCTCGCCGTGCGCCGCGCCCAAAAGCGAAATAGCCGAACACTTGTGCTAAGTTTCGTGCCATCTGGCACAATGTCACGATGGCCGCCGTAGCTTCCCCCACCTCTGCACTCGAACGCTTTAGCCCGGCCGCGCAGAAGTGGTTCCGCGACACCTTTGAGGCCCCGACGCCCGCCCAGGAACTTGGCTGGGATGCGATTTCCGCTGGCGAACACACCCTGCTCCTCGCGCCAACCGGCTCCGGCAAGACGCTTGCTGCGTTCCTCTCCTGCCTCGACCGTCTCGCTCAGCGCCCACCGCTTCCCACCGGAAAGAACGGCAAGACG
>JBATAT010000548.1:0-5831 GCA_049662005.1 Tepidiformaceae bacterium | reverse complement strand
GTTCGATCGGGCGAATGTGATGCCGAACAGGACGCCGCCTGGGGCGATATCGTGGTGGTAGCGCTGGTGCGGGCGGGCTGACGTTTTGATGTCAGTCTTAGGTCTTAGGTCGTCGGGCGGTGCGTTCGAAGGCGAGGGCGAGCGTGACGCCTATGGCCGAACCAAAGGAATCGAAGCCGACATCGAGCCAGTTGGCATCTCGGTTGGGGACGAAGGATTGGTGAAATTCGTCGCTCATCCCGTAGAGCGTCGCCAGTACCCAGGCGAGTGCAGCGAGCGCGACGACCGGGGCGGTTGGCCTGGCGGCTCGAAGCGCGTGGAGGATGAGCGCGCCAAGAATCGCGTACTCGGTCGTGTGGGCGAGTTGCGACTTCCACTCGCCGCCGGACGTTCCGGGTGGGTTCGGGAAACTTGAAACCGTGAAGATGGCGGCTGCCCAGAGCAGGACGGCGATGAACGGGAGGTTTCGGCGCACCGGGACAAGTCTACCGGTGTAGCCCGAGATGCTCAGACCCGCGATCTCAGGCCTCGAGGACGAACTGCGTCTGGGTGACCTGTGCGATGAGCTTGCCATCGGCGCCGCGGATGCTTGTTTGCCATGTTTGCAGGCGGCGGCCGAGGTTCACCGGGAGGCATTCGGCGTGGAGGGTCGTACCGGCCCTGCCTGGCGCGAAGAAGTTCGTCTTCGATTCGGTGGTCGTTGTGCCAGCGCCTTCGGGGATGTTGAGCACCGTCCCGACGGCGCCGAGCGTATCGGCGAAGGCCATCAACACGCCGCCATGGCAGATCCCGGGGACCGTACAGAGCTCATCGCGGACATCAAGTTCGGCAGTCACGCGGTCGGGCAGGGCAGAGGTGAGCCGGATACCGAGGGTGCCCGGGAAGAACGCCGAAATGCGCTTCTGGATGGATTCAGCTCGATCGTCCATCGTTGTTCTCCGTTCTTGCAGGTTCGAGGTAGATTCAGGATTACATTTGGGCACGCGACGCGGGAGAGCCACCCGGTTCAAAAATGCGCAGTCCACCGCGCGTTGGTAGGCTGTTCGATACAGATGACCGTACCATCGTTCACCGCTGCCCAGTTGGCGGCCGGGGCACCCGGACCGGAAACCGCGGTCACCATTGGCGTGCTCGATGGTGTCCACCTTGGCCACCAGGCACTGCTCAAGCGACTGAGTGACGAGGCGAAGAAACGCGCGCTCTCGCCCGGAGTGGTGACGCTGCACCCTCACCCGATCACGGTCTTGCGGCCGGAAATCGCTCCAAGCTATCTGACCGGGCTCGAAGACCGGATGGAACTGATGCGGAACGCCGGCGCGGACTGGGTGATCCCGCTGACGTTCACCAGCGAAGTCTCGGAAGTCGAGTGCGAAGAACTGGCGCTGGCATTCGTGAAATACCTCCGGATGCGGTTGATGGTGCTCGGACCCGACGCCGCGTTTGGTCGCGGCGCGCCAAAGGACACTGCCGAACGCATGCGAAAGCTCGGCGCCGAACACGGCTTCGAAGTCGTGCAGATCGAACCCCTGATGCACGACCACGAACGATTCAGTTCGACGGCCGTGCGCAAGGCGCTTGCAGCGGGCGACATGGACCGCGTCACGGCGTTGCTGGGACGGCCCTACAGGATCTCAGGCCCGGTCGTTCATGGATTCGAGCGCGGACGGACCATTGGGTTTCCGACCGCAAACATTTCGGTGGCGGCCGATCGTGCGCTGCCGGATCTCGGAGTGTACGCAACGCGCGCGCATGTAGCCGGGCGTGTTTGGGTCGGTGCAACGAACATCGGCCGGCGGCCAACCTTTGACGCCGGGCACATTTCGATCGAGACGTACCTGCTGGATTTCGAAGGCGATGTCTACGGCGAACGCATGGACCTCGAGATCCTGGCGCGCATCCGGGGCGAAGTGAAGTTCGATGGCATCGCCGAACTGAAGGCACAGATCGCGAAGGATGTTGACGTTGTTCGCGAGCTCGTTTCGACCCTCGACACGGCCCTCCCGGAAACCGCGGCGACCGAATGACGAGAACGATGACGGCGGTCGATGAACAACTCGCGGTCCTGATGAACGGTGTGGACTACGGCGATGCGTTGCTGCGGCGCGAAATGGAACGGGAACTGAAGGCCCTCCTGGAGCAGGACCGGCCGCTGCGGGTGTACCTCGGAATCGATCCGACGGCCACCTCGCTTACGCTCGGGCACACAGTGCCGCTGCGGAAGCTGCGGCAATTCCAGGAGTTCGGGCATCACTGCATTTTCCTGATCGGCGATTACACCGCCCTCATCGGCGACCCGAGCGACAAGAACAAGCTTCGGCCGATGCTGACCCAGGAAGACATTCTTCGAAACGAAGCCACCTACTTCGAACAGGCCGCGCGAATACTCGATTCCGAAAAAACTGAACTCCGGCACAACTCCGAATGGCTCGGGAAGCTGCAATTCCCGGAGATCATTGCCCTGATGTCGAAGTTCACCGTGGCCGAGATGCTGCGGCGGGATAACTTCCGCAACCGCTTCGAAGCAGGAGACGCCGTCTACCTGCACGAGTTTCTCTACTCGCTGATGCAGGGCTACGACGCCCTGGCGCTGGAGTGCGATGTCCAGGTGGGCGGCACGGAACAGCTCTTCAACCTGATGGCCGGACGCAAGATCCAGGAGGATGCGGGGCAGCCGCCACACGTGCCGGTCACGCTGCCGATCCTCGTCGGCCTCGATGGCAAAGAACGGATGTCGAAGTCCAAAGGCAATCACATCGGGGTGAGCGATTCGCCGGAGGAGCAGTTCGGCAAGGCGATGTCGATCCCGGACGAGGTCGTCGAGAGCTTCTTCACGCTGGCGACGAACCTGCACCCGGACGACGTACGCAAGATGATGGCTTCGGTCCGGGACGGCGACCGGAGCCCGATCGATACGAAGAAGCTGCTCGGCTGGACAATCGTGAGCGAGTTCTGGGGCGAGGATGCCGCGAACGCCGCGCAGGAGCACTTCGAGCGAACCGTGCAGCGCAAAGAGACTCCGGACGAGATGCCCGAATACCACGTCTCCAGCGGCGAGTTGCTCCTCGACGTCATCGTGGCGGCTGGCGCCGCACCTTCGAAACGCGAAGCACGGCGGCTGTTCGAACAGCGCGCCGTAACCATGGATGGCAATGTCGTCGAGCCGTCGACACCGCCCCGCAAGGGTACGGTCGTGCAGGTAGGCAAGCGGCGCTGGATCCGGCTGGTCTAGCGCTCGACAGTTTCCAGGGAGGTTCCTTGACATGGGCCAGTGGAGTTGTCGCTGCAAGCTCAGGCAATGAGGACCAGCGCTCGCAGTTCGACGTTCTGCCCACCTCCGCTCGCGATTTGGTAGGTCATTGCAACTGGCTGAGGCGGCCGTTCAGAAAGCGCTGTTCGGCGGGATTGGTTGCGAGGGCGAGCGCACGATTGTAGCTGACGCACGCTTCGGCAGCGCGACCAAGGCGCCGAAGGAGGTCGGCGCGGGCGGAGTGGTAAAGGTGGTAATCATCGAGGCCATCGATGGCGTCGATGAGGATGAGACCGGGGGCAGGACCTTCGACCATCGCGATGGCGACGGCGTGGTTGAGGCGAATAACCGGCGACTGGACGCTTTGTTCGAGGCGGGCATAAAGCTCGGCGATTTCGTCCCAGCGGGTGGCAGCTGCGGAGGCTGCTTCTGCATGGACGGCGGCGATGGCCGCCTGCAGTGCGTATGGCCCCGCGGGACCCATGCGGAGCGTGCGTTCGACGAGGGCAATACCTTCCACAATCTGGTCGTGCACCCAAAGGGACCTGTCCTGGTCTTCTAGGAGGACGAGGTCGTCATGCTCATCGAGGCGGGTGAGGCGACGGGAATCCTGGAGGAGCATGAGGGCAAGGAGGCCGAGCACCTCGGCTTCGTCTGGCATGAGGCTCACGATAATCCGGGCCAGGCGAATGGCTTCGCTGCAGAGGTCACCGCGGATGAGGTGGTAGTTGGAACTCGATGAGTAGCCTTCGTTGAAGACGAGGTAGAGGACCGCAAGGACCGAAGGCAGGCGCTCCGGAAGTTCGTGGGCTTCGGGAATTCGATAAGGGATGTTGGCATCGCGAATCTTGCGCTTCGCGCGAACGATTCGCTGAGCGATGGCTGACTCCTGTGAGAGGAAAGCGTGGGCGATTTCCGAGGTGGTGAGGCCACCGAGCGTCTTCAGGGTCAGGGCCACCTGGGCCTCGCGGGTGAGGGCGGGATGGCACGCAGTGAAGATCAGACGCAGGCGGTCATCGCGGATGGTTTGGGGATCCAGGTCGAAGTCGTCTTCGGTGAATGCGGGCATGGCGCGGGCGACCTCAGCAAGTTTGCGATTGCCCGTTGCATCACGGCGCAGGTGGTCGATCGCCTTGCGGCGTGCGGATGTGACGAGCCAGGCAGCGGGATTCGCGGGGAGGTCCTCAACCCAGGCGGTTGCAGCCGAAATCCATGTTTCCTGGAGCGCCTCCTCGGCGAGCGTGAAGTCGCCGAGGATGCGGATGAGCGAAGCGAGGGCAGGCGAGTTGTGCTCGCGGAAAACCTGGTCGAACGCTTCTGGGTTCATCGCAGATGCAACGCCAGCGAAGTCGACGACTCCATCAGACCTCCTCGAGGGGGCGAACTTCGACGCAACCGTAATCGCCCGCCGGGATGTCGGAGGCGAGGGCCAGCGCGCGGTCGAGGTCGTCGCAGTTGAAGATGTAAAAGCCGCCAAGTTGCTCCTTGGTTTCGGCAAACGGGCCGTCGGTGTTGATCGCCTTGCCGTTTCGAATGCGGACGGTCACTGCATCACGGGTGAGCGCAAGGCCGTCGCCGGCAATGAATTCGCCGGACTCGGTTGTCCTCAAGGTGAGTGACTGGTGTTGGGCGAACGACTGGGCCAACCGGGGGTCGTCTGCCGGGAGGTATTTCGACTCTTGGCCATAGATGAGGGCAATGTAGTGCTTCCGCTTCGGAGCCTGGAGCACGCGCGTGTCGTGGCCCGCCATTGGTCTGACCTCGATGGAGCCTTTCTTGGCCGAGGGGATCATGGCCGCAAGTTCGATGGCCTCGGCCTGATCGCGACACTCGAGTATGTAGTAGCCGCCGAGTTGTTCTCGCGTTTCGGCGAACGGACCGTCGCTGGTGACAAGTCTACCGCCTTGAAAGCGAAGCGTGGTTGCGGTTTCGACGGACTGGAGCGGAGCGCCCGCGACGAGAGCCTTACGGCGCCGCGCCTCCGCGCCGAAGGCGCGGTATTCGCCCATCAGCGCGTCCCATTCGGGCGTGCCCAATGGGGCATCCTGTGTTTCATTCGTGTAGATGAGCATCATGTAGCGCATGGCTGGCTTACTTGTCCCAGATGGGGCGGACTTCGACTGAGCCATCTTTGGCACCAGGAATCATGGCCGCGAGTTCAAGCGCTTCGGCTTCCGTATCGCATTCGAGAACGTAAAAGCCGCCAAGCTGCTCTTTGGTCTCGGCGAAGGGTCCGTCGACGCTAACAATCGTCCCGTCGCGAACGCGGACTGTCCGGGCGTCGGCAACTGGACGCAGGCGCTCGCCGCCGCGAAGCACGCCGCGACGTTCGGCCTCCTCGCCGAAGGCCATGTATCCGGCCATTCGTTGGTCGGCTTCGGGGGTGCCATAGGCGGCATCGGTGGATTCGTTCGTGTAGATGAGCGTGAGATATCGCATGGGTTGTTACCTCGTGAGGCCGGTATCGTATCGCCTCTATCCAACAGACGAAGGCGCTCGTTCAAGATCGACAGTTTCCAGGAAACTTCCCTGAAGATTGCCCCGGCCGGTCCATGGCGGGTATCCTTCCCGCGATCTACCGATC
>JBATAT010000547.1:0-1522 GCA_049662005.1 Tepidiformaceae bacterium | reverse complement strand
GCCGGCCGTGGCGTCAGCCGGTGGGATTCGCCGATATCCTGGAGCAACGCCCCGCCCAGGTGAATGTTGAGCATCTGCATCCCGCGGCAGAGCGCGAGCACCGGCCAACCCGCAGCCTCGGCGCGCGCCAGCACGAGGAGTTCGAGGGCATCTCGCGCGCGCTGCACGGACTTCATTTCGCTGCCGTCCGGTGGTTCACCGTAGCGCTCGGGATGGATGTCTGCGCCGCCCGTCAGCAACAGTGCCGAAGATCGCGCCAGCCCGGCATCGATGGCCGCCGTTTCGAGTTGGGGATGGAGAAGTTCGACCGCAAAGTTCGGGCAGCATTCCGCGACGGCCGCAAGGTACGGATCGTTCTCGATCGGTCGCCCCACAACCACCGCGATCCTGATTCGACCCTGTGCACCCACTCCCCTCATCGCCGAATAGTATCCGCTCCGGTGCGGGTATTGCAGCTACACTGGCTGGAAGTCTGAACTACTTTCAGGAGTCATCCATGCATCTTTCACCCGAACTGACACGGGCCTACAACGACCAGATCCAGCTCGAATTCGAGTCGTCGTTCACCTACCTCCAGATGGGCGCAGATTTTGAGTTGCGCAGCCTGCCCGGCATGGCCAACTGGATGCGGATGCAATCGAGCGAAGAACACGGCCACGCCATGAAATTCATCCAGTTCGTACTCGATCGTGGTGGGAACCTGGAGCTCAAGGCGATCGCCGCGCCCGCCGCCACCCCCGAGACCGTCGTCGCAACCTTCGAGGCGGCACTCCATCACGAGCAGCGAGTGTCAAAGGCCATCCACGAGCTCTACGGCAAGGCACTCGCCGGCGCCGATTATTCGAGCCTGCCGTTGCTCCAATGGTTCGTGAACGAACAGGTCGAAGAAGAGTCCACTGTCTCCACCATCCTCGATCGCCTCAAGATGGTCGGCGACGACCGGACCGGGTTGCTGTTCCTCGATAAAGAACTCGGCGCACGCGTCGCAGGTGGCGGCAGCACCGCTGCGCCGGAGAGTTTCGAGACCGCGGGTTAAATCCTCTGGTTTCGCCTACATGCGAATAGCTCCGATCGTGATAGGGTAACCCGAGCACCGCGAAATCGCGGCGCTGCTTCACCTGGCCGGGCCGGTGAAGCGGGGAGTTTGAATGTCAGCACTCGCAACAGAAGCAACCGCGCCACGCAGGCGCCCATCTGAGACCAATGATTACGCAATCCTGAAGAAGCAAATCAAAGCAACTGGCCTGCTCGAATCGCGCTCCGGCTACTACTGGGCGAAGACCATTGTGGCGATCGCTCTCGTCGCCGTTGGAGCCGTCGTAGCCCTCATCGCGCCGAATTGGTGGATTCTTCTGCTCGATGCCGTCTTTATGGGGTTCGCCTCCACCCAGGTCGCTCTCCTTGCCCACGATGTGGGCCATCGCCAGGGCTATCGCGGCCGCCGCACCAATCGCATCGCACGCGCCGTCTTCGGCAATGTCATGCTTGCGGTCAGCCACTCCTGGTGGAACGACAAGCACAA
>JBATAT010000546.1:0-7706 GCA_049662005.1 Tepidiformaceae bacterium | reverse complement strand
AAGGTTCGGGCAGCATCGCTCAAGACAAGGCCCATATTGCGCGGACCATGGGTCAGCGGCGCCGGATTGCCTTCCTGCTGGATAAAGTGCGTTGTGTTCCAGTCTCCGGAGGGAACGGCCCAATCGAAGGTCGTGTTCACCGGCGTGTCGTGGGCGACCACCTCGTCTGGCGAACGTTCCGGGATCGCGATTCGCGGCGGTGTGATGGCGCCCGCACCATCCGGTGCGCAGCCAAGAAGGAACATCAGCATCCATCCCTCGAGCAGTGGGCTGCCGTCGGACGCGTCGTTTACTTCGAAGTTGAACCGCACGAGGGCATGGCCCTTCGATGTAGCACCGAGTTCCGAGATTCGCGATGACACGCGGCCTTTGCCGGATTGCGGGACGGGCTTGAACCACTTCGCGCCGCCCGAACCCCATCGGCCAACCTTCTGCCAGGTCGCATAGCCGCCGATCAGCTGATCCATCACTTCATCGCGGTTGCGAGCGAGCAGGGCGCCGTTGAAGGGCACCATCGGGTGCCCCGCGGCACTCGATGTCTTTGTTAGGCGGGGAACGTCCCGGTCATCGCGGATGGAACATCCAGTCGCCCGAGCCAACAGCTGCGACGTCTCCCACGTCCACGCGAAGTCGTACTCCGAGAAACTCGTCCCGACGATATCCAAGGGCACCTTTGGCTCACTCATCCGCGTTGACTCCTCAACTAAATCCAAACCCCGAACCCGCATCAGACGGGGTATTCCTTGACGATCTGCTTCGCGATTACCGTCTTCTGAATATCGCTCGTGCCTTCTGCGATGATCATCAGCGGGGCATCGCGGTAGTAGCGTTCGAGCGGCAGTTCCTTGCTGTAGCCGACACCGCCGTGGATGCGCATCGCGTCGAGCGCGCATTCGTTGGCGATTTCGGTCGCGTAGAGCTTGGCGATCCCGGCATCGAGGTCGCTGCGAGCGCCCGAGTCTTTCTTTCGGGCGGCATCGAGCGTCAGCAGTCGTGCTGCACGAATCTTCACGAGCATCTCGGCGAGCCGCAGTTGCTGGGCCTGGTGTTCGAAGATCGGCTTGCCGAACGCCTCGCGCTTCTGGGCGTAGCGAATCGAGTCGTCGAACGCCGCCTGGGCCACGCCAACACCCCGTGCGGCCACATTAATGCGCCCGACTTCGAGCGCGCTCATGATCTGCTGGAAGCCGCGCCCTTCGCCGCCACCGAGAACCTGGGTCGCTGGCACCCGGCAGTCATCGAAGGTGAGCTCGGTAGTCTCGACGCCCTTGTAGCCGAGCTTTTCGAGGCGCCGCCCCGGCTGGAAGCCAGGAGTGCCCGCATCGACGAGGAAGGCGGTGATGCCCTTGTGCCGCGGGCTCGCGGCGGGGTCAGTCTTCGTCATCGCGAGGTAGACGCCGGCTCGATGACCGTTGGTCACCCACATTTTCTGCCCGTTGATGATGTAGTCGTCGCCGTCGCGTTTCGCGGTGGTCTTGATGGCCTGCGCGTCGGAGCCTGCATCAGGTTCCGTAATCGTCAGCGCGCAACGGATTTCCGGTTCGACGAGGCGGGGGAGGTACTTGTTCTTCTGTTCCTCTGTGCCGTATTCACTGATGGCATAGCCCACGAGGACGTGGGTGTTGATGATCCCGGCGAGGCTCATCCAGCCGCGAGCGAGTTCCATGCAGACGCCCGCGTAGCATTCGAACGAGAGGTCGAGGCCGCCGTAGGCTTCAGGGATCTTTATACCGAAGAGGCCCATTTCGGACATGCCCTTCAGCAGTGGTTCCGGGAACTCGTCGGCGTGTTCGTACTCGCTCGCGACCGGTTTGACTTCGCGGTCGACCCAGATGCCCACGTTGTTCACGATCTGCTGAGCGACCGGCTCGTTGATATCGGCTGCGTAATCTCGGGCCATTTGGCGTCCTAAGTTGGAAAGGTAGAACAGCCAGTATCGCGCAGCGGTTGGCTACTGACGACGACCGATGGCTACGAAGGCGGCGCTGGCGGTTTCGGGGCACGGTCCGCGGTTCTATACTTGGCCGATGCGCCGTAAGCCCGGAACGGTATTGCCGATTGAGCGGGAACTGCTTGAGGGCGCGTTGGCGCTGCGCCAGCGCGGCGTGGATGAATTTCATGGGTTCTTGATTGCTCACGAGGTGCGCGACCGCCGGGGCGCGAAGGACCTCATCGCGTATGGGAACCTCTACCGCGTGCTCGAGCGCATGGAAAAGGCTGGCTGGCTGACAAGTACCTGGGAAGATGCGGATGTAGCAACCACAGAACGGCGGCCTCGACGCCGGCTTTACCGGGTGACCGCGCCCGGCCTTGCGGCGTTCCAGAGGACAGAGGTCCTCGGTGTGCCTTCGCAGCCACTGGTGACCGACTGAGATGCACACGCTCAGTGCTCAGCGACTGAACTGGGCCTGGGTGCTGGCCTACACCGCGGGCCTCAATGAGAGCCAAAAGTGCGATCGCCGCGACGAAATTCGGAGTGATATGTTCGACCAGCAGGCCTACGCCACTTCGGCGGGCGAAGCCCTGGTGGTCCAGGAACGGCAGGTCCTCTCCAGGATGGCGCGTGGCCTGGTGGGCGATCTCCTCTGGAGATGGGAGGCAGGCAGGCAGGCCGAGCGCATCGCGTGCGAAGGTGGCGCCCCGCCACTCCCGTGGTTTTCTTCAGTGTTCCTCGGCGCCGTGATTGCGTTTGGGGCGGTGAGTTCCACGCTGGCGGCGTGGTTGGGGGATTCACATGTGGCGTTCGCCATGCTTGCCATGCTCGGCGCCGGGATGGCCTGGTTCGGGCTTCACCTGGCAACCCACCGGCATTGGGGCCCAGTGCTGCTGGCTGTAGGAACCGCCTGCGTTGCCTGGTGCCTTTGGTGGACATTCGTCATTCCGGTCCTCTCGGTGGTTGTTGCGACCTCAGGTGTGCGGCGCGCCCAACGGATCGAACGGTTGGTAGATGGTTGACATGATTACATGTACATGTAAATAATCCGCAATCGCTCGGCGAAGGAGCCGCACATGAAGAACGATTGGGCGATTACTGCTGGGGGCATCGGCTTCGCGGTTCTGACGCTTCTTGGACTGTACCTGCTGATGCCGGGTGTTGCCGGCGGCGACACCACGAACGCAGAATCGGTTGAGTGGGTGAGGCAGAGCGGCCACCAGGTTCGGGGCATAGCTGGCGCATACCTCATGTGCCTTGGGGCAATGGCGATGATTGCCTTTGTCGCCGGGGTACTCGGACGGTTGCGCGCCGCGGGCGCGGAGCCGTTCATGCTCGAAGTTGCCCGCCTGGCCGGCCTCGCCTTCGTTGTTTGCCAGATTGTTGCCGCAATTGCCATGGCGAGTGCCGTCTATGCCGTTTCGGCAGGTAACGAACCAACGCCAATCGATCCCGGCGCTGCGAGGATCACGACGTTTGGCCTGGCCTTGTGGCTCATTCCGGGGATGATCTCGGGGGCCCTCTTCGCCTGTGTTGTTGGCGTCTCGATGCTCAGAACCAGGGCGTTCCCGGCCTGGGTCGGCCTCGCTGCTTTGTTGACGGCGGCGGTGTTGCTTGCCGCTGTGACCTTCCTTCCCGCGATCATTCTCCTCGTCTGGTCAGGGTGTGTGGGGGTTGTCGCCGCGGTCCGCCACCAGCCAATCCCAAGGCTCGAACCCCAGCCGGCCCCTCCCTGAATTACCCCGAACTCTGAAACCAGTGAGTCAGTTGTTGCACCGGCAATACCACACCCGGGGCAGCGCCTGGCCTGCACCGGTGGTTATCTCACGTGGAGGTTGTTCCTGTGAATCGTCCCTATTACACCCGGCTCGCGCTCCTCGGCCTCTGCCTGTATCTGTCGTTCGTCGTGCTTCTGTTGGCGTTGTCGCTGGCGTTGCAACCCTCGGAGTGGGTCTACCCGTGCGTTGTCGGAAGCATCGCGCTGGCACTCATCGCCGCAGTCTACTTTTGGCAGCCCTGGGGGCTCGTTGTCGGGCTGGTTGCGGGCCTCATCGGGATTCCGTTTTCGTTGGATGGCGTTCGCGACAACCTGTCCTCTCCAAATTCCTTCATCGACTTCGCCTATCGACCGGTGGTTGCCCTGGCCGGGACGCTCCTCCTCATCACGGGTTGTAGCCTCGGGCTAGTCCAGCACTTCCGCAAGCGGACCAGCACCGAGGGCCCGAGGATTGTCTCGTACGGCGTGGCCGGGTTGCTTGGCATCGTCGCGGTGCTCTGCCTCTATTCGGTAGTGCTGACGTTCACGGATGTGGAAAGCGTCTCAGCCGCGGACAAGCAGGGCGCTACTCTGGTCACAGCCCGGGATTTCAAGTTCGATACGGCGAACCTGAGCGCGAAGGCCAGCGGTGAAACCAGGTTCGTTGTGCGCAACCGTGACTACATCGTCCACACCTTCACGATCGATGGACTGGGAATCGACTCCAAAGTGGGACCGAAGGGTGAGATTCTCGTCGTGCTCGATGCTCCTGAGGCGGGACGCTACACATTTCATTGCTCGGTACCCGGCCACGAATCGATGCGGGGGACGCTGGTGGTTGAATAAAGAGAGCGGGACACAACATTCACCTTTACGCTCGCGTAAGGGAAAGAAATTGTTTAGGATCACTCGCGAACGCTAGCGGCCCGGCCACCGGGCGCTCCCGAAGGTGATTGCGAATGGCGCAGAACCATCCAACCCCGGCGTCCGGCGGTTTCCCCGGTGTCGCTCGAGGCAAGAAGCCTTCGCTGCGGGTGGCGATGGTGGTTTTCGAGAACCGCAACTACCGCTTCCTGTGGTTCTCCTCGCTGTTTTCCTTCACGGGCATGCAGATGCAACAGATCGCGCGGGCAGTGCTTGCGTGGGAACTCACAGAGTCCTACGGCGCAGTCGGACTCATCTCGCTCTCGTTCGGCCTCCCGATGCTCTGTTTTTCGCTCATCGGGGGTTCGCTGGCGGACAGATTCGAGAAACGGAATCTGACGTTCATGTCGCAGGCCTCGACGGGCGTCTTCGCCCTGACAACGGCGGTGATGCTGATTACGAACACGATCACGATTGAGTGGCTCTTTGTTCTCGGTCTCGGTGGCGGCACAGGCATGGCCCTCGGTATGCCTGCACGGAGCCCGCTGATGGCCCAGGTGGTTGGACCAGAGCACGTGATGAGTGCCATGGCGATGTCGAACTCGGCGATGAATGCGACACGGCTGTTCGGCCCGGCCGTCGCTGGCGCGATGATCGGCATCTGGAACATCGAATCTGTCTACCTGCTCCAGTGCAGCCTGTACGTGGTTTCGTGTGCGCTGCTCCTCTTCGTCCCCACCGGGATTGGGCACGTGGCCTTGGCCTACGGAGCGAAGCGTGGAAACATGTTCCGCGAAATCGCGAACGGCCTGAACTACGTGCTCCACGATTCCCGGCTCCGCCAACTCAACATTTCGATGCTGGTGGTTAGCTTCTTCGCGATGCCATACGTGATGCTTCTCGCCGGCTTCGTCAAGGAAGACCTCGGCAAGGGCGATACGGCATTTGGCTTGCTGCAATCCTTTTCCGGCATCGGTGCGCTCGTCGGCTCCCTCGGAGTCGCGACCATGACCACGTACGACCGGAAGCCGCTCCTTCAGATGGTTGCCGGCGTGCTTGGAGGCTTCGGCCTCATTGCGCTCGCCTTCGGCTCGCGAAGCTTCGGCTACAGCGGCGCGGTTGGCGCCATCCTCATCCTTGGTCTTGCCTTGACGGCCTACCAGACGCTTAACAGCACCCTCCTGATGGACAGTGCGCGTCCCGAGTTCTACGGCCGCGTGATGAGCATCAACATGCTGAGTTTTAGCGCGATGCCACTGATGGCGTTCCCGCTGGGTCAGGTCGCCGACAGCATCGGCGTGACGAACATGTTCATCGCCCAGGGTGGGATCGTGGTCGGATGTATGGCTCTCATCGCCTTCTTCAACCCGGGCCACACGTTCGGGCGCTCGCTCCCGGTGGCAACGATGGGGTTGTCCGCGGATGCGCCGCTGGCGGGCGAAGGAGCACCGCACCTGGGGAACGAAGAACCAGTTCCAGCGGGAGGCCGGTGAGTCTCGCGTTCACGAGTGAGGATGTGAAGATGCCGGTCAGAATCTGACCGGCATCTTTGATTTGTGGCGGGTTCCGCGGAGTTCCGTTCAACTCACAGGGTCGTCATGCCCTCGCGCGGCGCACCCACGAGGATGGCCATGTTGCCTTCCGGGTTGCGGTTCTCATACATCAACTGATGGCAGTCGCCGGTTTCGTTGAATTGGAAAGTCTTTGAGAGGCAGGGATCGATCTTGCCAGCGACCACGAGGTCGTTGAATGCCGTGGCCTGGTCATCGTTTGCGAAGTGCGAACCCTGCAGCCGCTTCTGCCGCATCCAGAGGTAGCGAAGATCGACATCGGCGTTGTAGCCGGTCGTGCCGGCACAGATCACAACCATCCCACCGGTATCGCAAACGAACTGCGAGGTGGGCACGGTGTCCTGGCCGGGGTGTTCGAAAACGATCCGCGGGTTCTTTCGTTCGCCGATGATGTCCCAGATGGCTTTGCCGAACTTCCGGGCGCCGGCTGTAAAGCGGGCCGTTGCTTCGAGGTTCTCCCAGTCGGGCAAGCGCCCCCAGTGGTCGAATTCCTTGCGATTGATGCACCCAACTGCCCCGAGCTTGCGGCAGAATTCGTATTTGCGTTCGTTCGAAACGACGGCGATAGGCCTCGCGCCGACGTTCGCCGCCAGCTGGATCGCCATCGAGCCCAGGCCGCCCGCACCACCCCAGACGAGAACGACATCGTTCTCTCGGACCGTGTGCGGTGACCATCCGAAGAGCATGCGGTAGGCGGTCGACCCGACGAGCGTGGGCGCGGCGGCCTCTTCCCAGGTCAGGTGTTTCGCTTTCGGCATGCACTGATGGGACTGAACCTTCGTGAACTGGGCGAATGAGCCCCATGTCGTCTCGTATCCCCAGATGCGAAAACTGGGGCTGTACATCGGGTCTTCACCGGAAAGCACCTCGGGAGCGTGAACATCCCAGGTGCCGCAGTGGACGACGACTTCATCGCCGACCTTGACGTTCTTCACGCTATCGCCAACTCGCCAGACGATGCCGGAGGCGTCGGAGCCGCCGATGTGGTGATCCCAGACTTCTCCGAGCTTCTGTCGTGCGGCGATGACATCGATCGGTGAGCCAAGGCCTGCCCAGACGTTGTTGTAGTTCACGCCGGCGGCCATGACATAGAGGAGAACGTCATCAGGGCCAATTTCCGGCGTCTCGATGACTTCGTCCTGGAACGCTTGCCGGGGTTGTCCGAAGCGCGATTGGCGAATGACCTGCGCGTGCATGCGGGGTGGAACGTGGCCCAGGGGGGGCGCCTCTCCCACCGAATAGAGGTCGTTGAGGGTGTCGGTTACCATGTCGGCTCCTCGGGCGCGCAATGCGCGTCCCTTCGCAATCGCAGATAAAGTCGTGGTGACGATGGCATGATACCCCACCGCCATCGACCCGGGAAAGCATCCCGGGGTTGAGCTATAGCTATTTGCTATGGGCGGGTGATCACCACCTCGCGAGACCCCCCGGCACTCCTATAGCACGCGTCGACAATGCGGTGTGCCTCCAGGGCGGTGCGGAAATCGGGGAACGCAGCCCGACCCTCTTCGACGCATTTCAGGAAGCTGAAGTCCTCCCACATCCCTAAACGGGCGAGGTTTTGTTCCTCACCGTGCAAGCC
>JBATAT010000545.1:0-2718 GCA_049662005.1 Tepidiformaceae bacterium | reverse complement strand
TCCCAGATTTCGATCGAGCCCCATGGCCGCCAGAGGAAATCGAGCGCACCGCAGAGGATATCGTGGCGGGCAGGCATGCAGGGGAGGGAGCCGGCGTAATGCTTTTCGAACCGGATGGAGTTCGCGGCGAAGGCGTCGAGGTTCGGTGTCGCGAATTCCGTTCCGCCATAGGCGCCCAGCATGTGACGGTTGAGGCTATCGAGAAGGATGACAACGGCATTCTTCGGCATGGTGGGTTCGGATTGAGGCACAGCGTCCATGGCGCGAGTTTACTTCGGCAGGGGGCCGCTGCCACCTTCGGCAAGCGCGAGGATGACCTTGTCGAGGAGTGGCGGAATGTCCGAACGAACCGTCTCCCAGAGAAAGTTGCGGTCGACGCTAGCGTAGGCGTGAATTAGGCGGTTGCGCATTCCGATGACCTCGCGCCAGGGGATCTCGGGCATAGATTCAAGGGATTCTCTTGACAATCGGGTAGCAGCCTCGCCAATGATTTCCAGGCATCGGGTGAGCGCGTACTCCAACATCGGATCGTGTTCGAGGACCTCGCGCGATCGGCCTTCGGCGAACTCGAGTGCTTGTTGTGCCGCGTCGCGAATGTGGCCAAGGCGGATTACGTCATGCGGCTTCGTAGATGGGCTCCGCTTCGTCGACGACCGCCTGGCGAAAGTAGCGGGAAAGATCCGCTGCACTTCGCAAATCGACTTTGCGGCCCAACAGTTCGGTAAGTTCAAGTTCAAGACCGGCCACGCCGAATAACCCGATTCGCTTCCCCTGCTCGAATTCAACCAGCAGGTCGATGTCGCTTCCGGGGTGGTTCGTACCATGGAGTGTTGAGCCGAAAAGGCTCAACCGGCGTATCCCGTTCGCCGCACAGAACTGGGCGAGCTTTTCGCGATCAACATGAACAGTTGCGCTCATGGTCAGATTCTATCATCGAGCGCACCTCACGAGTGAGGCCAGCCTCGCGCGGGTGTAGGCTCAATAGTGGAGGTGTGACATGAGTACGACGGATCGGGCGAAGGCGGGACCTGGCCTTGAACGGAGCCTGAGAGACCTCGGTTCGAGCGACGGCAACGTGCGGCATGCCGCACGGGTTGCACTGGTCACAGCAGGACCCGTTGCTGTGCCCGGACTGATCGAGGCGCTGCAATCGCCGAATGACGATCTTCGCTGGGAGGCAGCGAAGGCACTAACCGAAGTCCGCGACCCATCGGCAGCGCCCGCCCTGGCGGGTGTACTTGCGGACGAACGGCCGGGGGTTCGCTGGCTGGCCGCAGAAGCGCTCAGTGGACTGGGCCGATCGTCGCTGGATGCATTGCTCCATGGGTTGGTGCAGCACTCAGATTCGGTCTGGTATCGCGAGGGCACCCATCACGTGCTCCAATCGCTGGCCGGGGGCGACCTTCGGGAGGCGTTGGCCCCCCTGTTGAAGGCGCTCGATAGCGTTGAGCCGAACATCGGCGTGCTGGTACCGGCGCACAACCTGCTGAAGCAGATTGGAAGCCCTACCCCGTAAGCGCGGCCCCGCTGAGGAACTGGCGAGCGACCTCGGCCGCGAATTCGCGACCGAGGGGCTCTTTGCTTACCAGGCGCCGGTAGAAAATCGGGCCGACGAGCATGCCGATCGCCACATTCACATCCAGGTTTGGACGCAGTTCACCGGAAGCGATCCCCTGGCGAAGCACTTCGCGGCCATTCTCCATGCGCGTGAGGAGGAAGTCGTGCACGAGTTGTCGCAATTCGGGGTCGCGGTCGCTGGCTTCGATGAGGGCCGAGACAGCAGGCGCCCATTCGGATTCAGTGAGGGCACGCGTCAGTTGCCAGAGGATGGTCTCCAGTTGGGCACCGATTGGTCCTTCGCGCTTCGCTTGCGTAACGGGGCTGAAGAGACTTTCGAAGGCATCGAAAACCAGTTGCGAGCGCGATTTCCAGTGGCGGTAGATGGTGGTCTTGGCGACGCCGGAACGATCGGCTATGCCCTCGATGGTCACGCCGGCAGAGCCGAACTCGATGAGCAAATCGGCAGTGGCGCGAAGAATGGCGACACGTGAACGGGCGACGCGCGGATCGAGTTGTTGTTGTTCATCGAGCTTGGACGGAACCAGAACAGCCACAATCTTTCCTCTCGACAACTTACGCTACGCTACGGTATCGTATCGCAATTCTGCAAATACTCGAACAGGGACACGAATCGCCGCATGACTTCTGTACTCAGCCCCAAAGACGTCGACCTCAGCAAGCTCGGGATCTTCCAACGGGAAGAGGCCCACGACATCCTACGGATGCTTCGCCATGAGGATCCCGTCCATTGGAATCCAGGAAACGAGCGCAACAACCCATTCTGGTCGATCACCAGGTACGAAGACGTGCTGTTCGTGTCGCGGCATCCGGAGATTTTCAGCTCGGCGAGTGGCATCGCGGGTCCCGGGCTTCGCCCGGAGGTCCTGGCGGCAATGATGGACGCGGGGACCCCCCAGCGAGCCGGCAACGTCTCGATCATCACCATGGACCCACCGCGTCACGTTAAGATGCGCCGCCTGGTGAACAAGGGTTTCACACCCCGGGCCGTCAACGCGATGGAAGGGAAGATTCGCGAGATAACGAACGAAATCCTCGATGAGATCGCTACGAAGGGTTCATGTGACTTCGTAACCGATGTCGCCGCCCAGCTTCCATTGGCGGTGATTTGCGGCATGGCGGGCCTCGAGAAGAAGGACT
>JBATAT010000544.1:0-8594 GCA_049662005.1 Tepidiformaceae bacterium | reverse complement strand
GAGGTCTCATCCGGGCCTTTTGGCGCGTTCGGATCGAGGATGTTGGGGACTTCGTAGAGTTTCTCTTTGAGTTCATCTTCGACGGCGCTCAAGAGACCGTCGAGGCGGTTGATTTCGTCGCCCACGAGCCGCATTTCGGCGATCTTCACTTCGCGCTCGTCCTTGTCCCTGGAGGCACCGATGGCTTTGCTGACGGTGTTTCGCCTGGCCCTGAGCGCTTCGACCTGGGGCAGAATCTCGCGGCGGCTCTCATCGAGTTGCAGGATCCGGTCGATGGGGGCGGTGGTGTTGCGGAGGATGACATCGCGCTTCACACGGTCCGCATTTTCGCGGATGAACTGCAGACTCAGCATTCAGGGCTCCTGTTGGGCTGCCCGGAGGGCGCGAAGGCCGAGGAGGCGAACGTCTTCGGCGACTGCCACGAGGGTACCATCGGGGGCGGGAAGCGAAAACGACTGTGCCAAATCCGCAGCGGCAAACCACCCGGCTGGCCCGTGCGGAATGGCCGCCGTGAAGTCCACCGCGGCCGAAGCACGGGTGAAGTAGACATGGTCGATGTGCTGATGAAACGGCTGGTCGGGGCGGACGATGTTCTCGATCAGGATGACGGCGGGGGGTACGACGACCTCCGGGCGGTCGACGGCGAGCAGGTCTCGGGGCGGGATAATTTCGACCGCCAGGCCGGATTCTTCGAGGGCCTCGCGTTTGGCCGCCTGGACCGGATCTTCGTTGGGTTCGAGGTGGCCTCCGGGCGGGAGCCACATGGCGAGCCTGGCATGCCAGAGGAGCAGCGTCCGGTCGCTGGCGACGATATATGCCGTCGCCGTGTGGTGCCGCTCGAATGGGGTCTCGCTCATTCCTTCAGCGACTTCATGGGCGGGAAGAGGATGACTTCGCGAATAGAGGATTGGCCGGTGAGGAGCATGATCAGCCGATCGATGCCCATGCCGAAGCCACCGGTCGGGGGCATGCCGTGTTCAAGCGCGAAGAGGAAGTCTTCGTCGACGAGCTCGACTTCGTCGTCGCCGGCGGCCTGGAGCGCGAGCTGGCCTTCGAAGCGCGCGCGCTGTTCCATCGGGTCGTTCAGTTCGGTGTAGGCGTTGCCGAACTCGAAACCTGCGACGAAGCACTCGAAGCGCTCGACGAAACGGTCGTTCCCGGGCTTCCGCTTCGCAAGCGGCGAAAGTTCGACTGGATAATCGAGAAGGAAGGTGGGCTGGATGAGGTTGGGCTCGATGTAGTGGGACATCGCTTCATCACAGAGCTTGCCGTAGCCGGCGTTCGGGGGAGCATCGACGCCGCGGCGGCGCAATTCGGCACGGAGCTGGTCGGCGGTGGTGAACTCTTCGAGGTCGGGGCCATCGTATTCGCGCATCGCGTCGAGGAAGGTGATACGCCGCCAGGGGGCGGCCAGGTCGATTTCCAGGTCGCGGAAGGTGACTTTGGTTGTGCCGAGGACTTCCTCGGCGACGGAGCTGACCATCTGTTCGACCATTTCCGCTACACCGAGGTAGTCGGTGTAGGCCTCGTAGGTTTCGATCATGGTGAATTCGGGATTGTGCTTGAAGCTCATGCCCTCGTTTCGGAAGTTCCGGCCTATCTCGTAGACGCGTTCGAAGCCACCGATGATGAGCCGCTTGAGATGAAGTTCGAGGCTGATGCGAAGGACGCGCTGCTCGTCGATTGCGTTGAAATGGGTGTAGAACGGCTTGGCTGCGGCCCCGCTTTCGGATTCCTGAAGGATGGGGGTTTCAACCTCGAGGAAGCCGCGTGAATCGAGGAAGCGGCGAATGGCGGCGATTACCTGGCTTCGAATCGTGAAGACGCGACGGGTTTCTTCGTTCGACATGAGGTCGAGGTAGCGGCGGCGCTGGCGAAGTTCAGGATCGGCGAGGCCGTGGAACTTCTCCGGTGGCGCGTGCAGGGCCTTCGTCAGCATCGTCCAGTTTTGGGCCTGGACCGTGGGCTGGCCGGTGCGTGTCCGGATGAGTGTGCCATGAACGCCAATGAAGTCGCCAAGGTCGATCAGGCGGAGTGAATCGTAATCTTCGAGGGAGTTCTGGCGGAGGAGGACCTGGACCCGGCCGGAGCCATCGAGGAGGTCAATGAATGTGGCTTTGCCCATATCGCGGCGGGCGACGACACGGCCGGCAGCATCGACTTCGAGGCCGGAGACTTCGTTCACACCCTCGGGAAGCTCTTCGACGAGGCGGGTGATTTCAGCGGCGCGATGGGTGCGGCTGGAGCGGAGGGGATACGGATCCCGACCGGCCTGGCGCAGTTCCTCGGCCTTGGCAACGCGTTGCGCCATGAGTTCGTCCACGTGAACTTCCCTTCAACAAAGAGGCCGCCAAGAGTGGCGGCCCGCAAGTGGTTGCTGTGGCGCGCGATCGCTAATCGATCTTGAGCACCTTGACCTTGATGACGCCCTTTGGCGCATTGATATCGATGATGTCGCCGACGGCTTTGCCGAGAAGGGCAGAACCAACGGGCGACTCGTTCGAGATCTTGCCGCGGGCCGCGTCGGCTTCGGGCGCACCGACAATCTGATAGTGGCGCGTCGCGCCGTCCCAATCCAGTTCGACGCCGCTGCCGATGAGAACGCGGCCCGATTGACTGGCGCCTGCTTCGTCGATGATCCGGGCACGCCGGAGGATGTCTTCGAGTTCGAGGGTTCGGCCCTCGACGCGGCCCTGCTCGATCTTCGCATCTTCATATTCGGCATCGTTCTGGCTGCTGCCCTGTTCGACGGCATCACGAAGCATCTCTGCCACCTCGTGGCGGCGAGCGCGGAGTGCCTCGAGCTCACGTTCGAGCCTGGCTTTTCCATCACGGGTGAGGGGAACGGGCTTGTCTGTCATGTCGTACCCTACGCCTTGCATCGATCCAAAAAAAATCGACTGAGGCCGATCTTGGCCCCAGTCCGTGTTCAGTATACGAGCGGCCCGGTTCCCCCGGCAATCAATCAATAAAAGGTAGTCGCGGTTGGAAAATGAGCCAGACCCCGGGCAAGGAAACGAAGGCAGTGTCTGGCGGCCACGTGCCGAACCACTCGACGACGCCTGGCCCCCGACCGGGCCGGCGAATTCGCGCTTGCCGGAACGGACGTCGGACCTCTCGCCAAGCCGCCGCGAACCGGGAACTACGAAGACCGCCAGCCGGAGTTCGCTGGCCATGATCGCCTCTGTCGCGGCAATTTCCGCGGTTGTCGGCGGGGTGGTCGCCGGAGCGACGGTGGCGTGGTGGACCAATGGCTCGAATGACGAGCCTGCCACCGCGGCGCCCCTCCAGAGCGTCTCGGTCGAACAGACGAGTGCAATCGCTGAGGCAGCGGTCCGTGTTCGGCCCTCGGTGGTGCGAATCGAAAGCACCCGGCGCGCCGCTGGCGGCATCGAACAGGACATCGGATCCGGGGTCATCCTCGATACGGAAGGCCACATGGTGACGAATGCGCACGTTGTCCTGGGGACCGACACGCTCAAGGTAGTCCTCGCCGACGGCACGGTGCGGCCGGCAATCATGGTCGGCCACGACTCGCCGTTCACAGACGTGGCTGTGCTCCAGATCGGTCCTGGCGGCCTCACTCCGGTGGAAGTTGGGGATTCGGCGACGCTGCAGCTCGGGGAATCGGTGGTGGCCATCGGAAACCCGCTCGCCGAATTCGATGGTTCGGTGAGCGTCGGCGTCATCAGTGGGACGGGCCGGGTCCGCATTCTCGACGGTGTGAAACAGGACGACCTGCTGCAGACGGATGCGGCCATCAACAGCGGAAACAGCGGCGGCGCGCTCATTAACCTCGAGGGTCAGTTTATCGGGATGCCAACCGCCGTGATTCGTGATTCGCGCAGCGGCGTTGCAGTCGAGGGGATCGCGTTCGCCTTGCCATCGAACCGCGTACTGGAAATCGCGAACGAAATCATCCGCGTGGGAGCGAACTACCCACGTCCCAGCCTGGAGGCAGAGCACCTGGACCTCACGCCAGAATCGCTTTCGCGCCTGCCGCGGGCGACGATTCGTGAGGGCGCATTCATTGGTTCGGTTCTACCGGGCGGGGCAGCCGACGCGGCGGGGATCCGGGCTGGCGATGTCATCACCGAAGTCGATGGCGTCGTCCTGGAGGCGGAGACGCCGCTCTTGAATGTGATGGAGAAATACCAGCCGGGCGAAACTGTGCGGGTTGTCCTCAATCGCAATGGCCGGATAATCGAGGCCGAGGTTCGATTTGCTCTGCGCTCCTAACAAGACCCCTACTTCCCAACTGGCACGAAGAGAATGAACCGCAGGGGTAGCCAGCTACCATGGGGCGCGAGTACCAAGCCCTCTCTGTACGGAGGGCCAGGCCCGGCTCGGCGAAACCGCCAGTGGGTGTGGATCGGAGGGATTTCGCTCGGGATCATCGTGCTCGCGTGGTTTTTGATCGGGCGGATCTGCGGATCGAGCGAGTGCGTCGAATACTACTGCCCCAGCGACCGCCGGATCGAGGCGCCAGAGGGATACGAGTTCGTCTCCCGAATCTTCACGTACAACGCAGACCTTGGGAAAGTTTCGGATGGGAACGACCTGGCGATTGCGGTCGAACTGACGAAGCCAGTAACCGATGGCACCGCGCTGAGCTTCTACAAGTACATCGAAGAGACGAAGAACTGGGAGCCCATTTCGCCGGCGGTGCTCGATGCGCAGGGGAAGGTCGTTTCCGCCACTTTCTCGGGCACGCCGGCGACGATGGCGGTGATGCGGCGGACCACACCTGGTGGCCGATTCGTCGCTTATTTGCCACACAACGCGACCTTGCATCCGGATGCTGCGGGACGTGTCTCGATCGTCCATCCCCTCGACTTCAGGCCGGCGGCGGATGGAGCCGTGGACGGTGAATTGAGCACGACGGTGAAGCAGAGTGAGGGATTCGACGTCTTCCCGGTGATTTCGGCCAACAGCTCGGCCCAGGGGGATGTGGAGATCGTCGAAAACATCCTCTCCAGCGCCGATTCGCGCACCAACCATGCTCAGCAAATCGTGGACAAACTGGCGACCACGAACGTGAAGGGCGTCGACATCGCCTACCTGGACCTGCCGGTGACGGCGCGAACCTCGTTTACCCTGTTCATCGGGCAGTTGTACGAACTGCTGCACGCCCAGAACAAGCAGCTGACACTCACGTTGCCGGCGCCAATCAAGGCGCAAAACCGGCTCGATGAGGGTGCGTACAACTGGACAGAACTCGCGAAGACCGCCGACCTAATCCAGATCGCGCCGTACCGTGACCAGGCAACCTATCGCCTCACGATGCCGGAAATCCTGCAGTACCTGGCGGAACGCGTGCCGCCTTCGAAGCTCTTGCTGACGGTTTCGCCGTATGCGACCGAGACGGGCGGCGACACAATCGAGACCATGAGTATTGCCCAGGCGATGAGCATCGCGACCCGCGTCACGGTCCGCGCCGAAGCCGATGAAATCACGACTTCGACGAACATCCAGATAGCAGGCACGAACATCGACAAAGACGAGGGCCTAACCGGGATTCGCTGGTCGGCCGATACGGCGACGGTGGCCTTCAGCTACAAGCAGGCACAGGGCGCGGGCAGCCGCACCATCTACCTGGAAAACTTCTTCAGCATTGGCTTCAAGCTGGAGCTGATCGGCACCTACAAGCTTGGCGGCGTCGCGGTTGAGGATGCGAGCGACAACGACTTCCTCGGCGATATCTGGTCGGCACTCATTCCGTATGTTTCGAGCGGGCAACCGATCCTGGTGCAGCCAAACTCCCAGGACCTGACTCCCCGCTGGGAAGTGAAAGACAGCAAAGGCGACCCAGCGGGCCAGATCGAAGACACTTCGAAGGGATCGGTGAAGTGGTTCACGCCGCCGGAGGCGGGAACGTACACGATTTCGCTAACGCTCAGCGACGGTGTCGCGCTGTTCGAGAATTCGATCGAGGTGAATGTGAAAGCGCGGCCAACAACCCAGGCGCCAATCGCCACAACGACTCCGGCGCAATAGATGCCAGCGAAAGGTGTCCGCATTTCGGGGGGCTCAGCGCGTGGCATTCCGTTAACCGAGCCACGCGGCGTCCGACTTCGGCCCACATCCGGGTTGGTTCGCGAGGCGATGTTCAACATCCTTGGTGAACGCATTGAAGGGGCATCGGTGCTAGATCTGTACGCCGGAACCGGCGCGCTGGGAATCGAAGCCCTGAGCCGGGGAGCCGCTTCAGCCGTGTTCGTCGAGGGTGCTGCCGGAGCCGTCACCGCCATCTTCCAGAGCCTCGCGCGAACCGGGCTGGCCGAAGCCGGGCGGGTAATCCGGGGACGCTTGCCGGGTGCACTGGGAAGCATTCAGGAAACCTTCGATATCATCTTCATCGACCCGCCATACAACGACCCGGATGCGGAAGAAACGCTCATCGGGGCTATCGAGAAGCTGGCGGAAGGCGGGACAATCGTCTACGAACACTCAAGCCGTTACAATCCGCCGCAGGGCCTTTCCGGGCTCGAATTCCAGGAACGGCGCGTCTACGGAGATAGCGCACTAGCGCTTTATCTTCGGATGGAGGTTGAATGAGGATCGCAGTCTATCCGGGCGGATTTGATCCATTGACCAATGGTCACCTGGACCTTGTAACTCGGATGACGCATCTGTTTGATCGCGTAGTGGTCGCGGTTGTGCGTGGGCGGGATAAGGGTTCCCTGTTCACAGTGGACGAACGGGTGGACCTGGTGAAGACCGCGTGCGCGCATCTCCCCAGCGTCGAGGTTGAATCGTTCGAAGGGCTGATGGTGGATTACGCCACGCGAAAGGGCGCCGTTGCCGTGGTCCGCGGGATACGCGCTATCAGCGACTTCGAATCGGAGTTCGATCAGGCCATGATGAACCGGAAAATGGCGCCCCATCTGGAGTCGGTCTATTTGATGGCGAACCAGGAAAACCTGTTCATCAGCGCGACGCGCATCCGTGAAGTTTCGCGGCTGGGTTACGATGTCGCGGATCTTGTGCCAGCGAATGTTCGTACCGCGTTGCGCCAGAAGTTCGGTCAGGAGTAACACGTGAGCCCTGGCGGGGCACACATGGAAATCCTCGATCTCATCGATGCGCTCGAGGAACTGGTGATCCAGGCGCGACGGTTGCCGGTTGGCGGCAACCTGGTGGTGGACCGCAAACGGATGCTCGACGTTATCGATCAGATGCGGCTTGCTGTACCCTCGGATTTGCGGCAAGCCCAGCAGGTGCTCGAATTCCGTGAACAGATCATCGATGAGGCACACGCGGACGCTCGTCAATCGGCGGAACAGGCGGAACAGGAGCGCGAGCGCCGAATCAATGAGAGTTCGGTGTTTCGTGAGGCGCAGGATCGCGGCCAGCAGTTGTTGATGGATGCAGAAGCTCGCGCGCGCCAGGTGATCGCCGAATCGGATGCGACCGCTGCGGCTCACTTGAGCGAAGCAGCAGAAGCGGCGAGCAAACAGCTCGATGATGCTGATCAGTACGCAATCGAAGTGCTACGGCGCCTCGAATCGCAAATGCAGACATTCCTCGATTCGATCCGGGTGAGCATGAATAGCCTCGAAGAGAAGCGCTAGCTATTCCGCATTTTGTAGCAGACAATTGGATCACGCTGTACGCCCCCTGCAGTCACTTTTGAAGAAGAGGAACGCTTAAGAATGGCCGATTTCACCGTTATCAAAGAATCCGATGCACCGCGCCCGGCGCGACAGACCGGCCGGCTTGCGGCCCGTATGCGCGAGTACGAGAAGTTCGTCGACGCAGTCGGCGCCGGTAAGGTGGGGAAACTGACCCCGAACCGCGGCGAAACCGGCCGGGGCGTGGCCCTTCGCATCAGCCGCGCGGCGAAGCGCCAGGGCAAGGCGACCGAAACCTGGGTTGTCGATGGGACGGTCTACTTCAAAGTCTCGTAGTCTGCGCCCGCAGTGGCGGTTCCAGGCTCAGGTCATCGACCTTAGCTCGATTACATACACGCGAAACAGGGGCACCAAATTGGTGCCCCTGTTTTGTGTTCTGTGCCGGTGATTAGTTGCGATCAGATGCGGCACGATCGTCGGAGGAGACGATCGCGAAGGACGGGAGGTCACGGCGTGAGGCGCGCGTGACCGTCGCGGGCTCGCGGGAGGCCGCGGGGGACGACTCCTCGGTTGTGGCCGGTGACGCAGATGCAGCCGGCTTTCGGGACGTGGCCGTCGCGGTAGACGCGGTGGTATCGACTGTGCCGCTGACGGTGGCGCCTTCTTCGACAACGAGCAGGGCTGCTTTCAGCGTGCCGGTGACGTGTGCGGTCGCGGCAAGCTGGAGTTTCCCGCTGCAGACAATGTCGCCTTCGACACGACCGTGAATGTGCGCGTCCCGCGCCTGGATCTTGGCACGGGCAGTAGCCTCACGTTCGACCGAAAGGAGGCCACGACAGATAACCTCGCCGCTGATCGTGCCTTCGACGCGCAGGTCGTGTTCGGTCTCGAAGTGCCCATCGAAGGACGAGTGCCTGTCGATGACGCTCTCGGAGCGGACGGCCGCCAGGTTACCGTCGGTGGATTGGTCGCTGCCCTGGGGTTGATTTCCGTTGGGGCGATTGGGGCGGACATCGTAGG
>JBATAT010000543.1:0-13498 GCA_049662005.1 Tepidiformaceae bacterium | reverse complement strand
TGACCACCAGCGGTGGCTGGAGCTCGGCAGCCGTCGCGGGCTCGAGCAGCCAGACGTGCGTGCCGGCCGGCAGGGCGAGATCGATCGAAGTGGCTTCGCGGCCCGTCCCGGTTGTGACCTTGATGGTCGCCCCGTCGGTTCGCTCAACGTCGTAGGCAACATAGTCGGCACCGGGCGGGGGGATGAACGCCCCCGGCTGTGGGGGCGCTTCGGACTTCCCCGCTTCGCGCGCGAAAATGACCGCAGCGATCAGCGTCGCCAGCACGGCGAGGAAGATCACGAGGGGCAAGAGCCACGGAAAGCGGTTCGGGCGAGGCAGTGCACTCTCGGTCATCGGGCGAAATGGTAGGCGCGGCCGCCCCAGTTCGCAAAGCGAACAGGATTCGACTGATGATTGCCCCCCCGAGATTCCATAACATGGAGTATGAAACAGAAGGAGGCGGTGAAATGCGGGTTCTACTGGTGATTGTCGTAGCCCTTTCGCTGGTCTCTGCCATCGCTTGCAGTGGAGGCGACAAGCCGGAACCTACGGCCGTCCCGTCGGCTACATCTGCTTCGACTGCCACCACCACGACCCCGTCAAGCGCGCCTCAACCACCCATCCCAGGCTACACATCCGACAGGCGGACCGGTGACCCTGGGGTCGATTCGGTGCTCGATGCCGTCACTTCGGGAGATGTTGGCAGGGTGCGTTCCCTCCTCCGCTTCTATCCGGTCGCATGCAAGGCTGAACTGACCCAACTCGGCTCGCCAGAACCGAAGTGCCCAACCGGGACACCGGAAGGCACGCCGATCGATATCTTCCCGAACGGAAGTTGCCCGTCATACCGGTCCAACACCCGGGAGGACATCGATGTTCTCCTGAACGGACTTGCGAACCCTGCCGCTCGTCCCTACGCGGTCTATCGGAGAACACCAGTACCGCCGGACGGCCTCGCTTTTCCGCACGGGAGCATCGGCGTTGTCCTGACTGTGCTCGCCCCAACCCCAAGCAGTGTTGGGCCGAACTATTCGGTCTGGCGAATGGAGATAGATGCTGGGCAGATAATCATCGCGGGCGTTGCTTGCCCGAGCGCTCCCGTGCAGCAAGTGCTGGAGAACCTCCAGGTTCAACCCGGCGATTTCCTCCTCCCACCGCCGCCCTGAGCCGGCGCCGCTGCTGCCGAAGCTTCCTTTCGGCGTAGGTGCCCGATGCAGTAGCCTCTCCCCAACTTCCCTCCGAGGCGGCCCTGATGTACCCACCCCTGAACCGCGAATTCCCACCTGTCTTCGATGGCCACGAAGACTTCATCACGGCGATCAAGCCGCGGCGCGCGATCATGGGGTACGGCGGCGGGCGGGACTTCCTTGCCGATGCGTCCGCAACGCCGGAATCCGGAGAACCCGTCGATCCGAGGAAACGCGGCCACGTCGACCTCCCCCGCGCCATGCGCGGCGGCCTCGGCGGTTGTTTCACCTCGATCTTCCTGACCACCGAGCGCGCCGAGTTCGCGCCCCTCGCCTACGCGATGGATGAGATGAACGACGTCTTCCGCATCGCCGACCGCAGTGAGGGCCACTTCCGCATCTGCCGGACCGTTGCCGAGGTGCGGAATGCGTGGGAGGAGGATGCGTTCGCGTCGGTCTTCATGTTCGAAGGCGCGGACCCGATTTCGTGGAGCCTGAAAGAGCTGCGCGTCTTCTACGAAGCGGGTCTGCGCTGTGTCGCACCGACCTGGAGCCGTTCGACGATTTTCGCGCACGGGGTTGCCTTCGGCGGACACCTGCCCGAGACGGGCCTGACAGACCTTGGGCGCGAACTCGTCCACGAGTGCAACCGGCTCGGCATCATCCTCGATGTTTCACACATCAACCCCGCCGGGTTCTGGGACATGATCGAGGAGTCCGAGGCGCCAATCCTGGCGACGCATTCGAGCGTGAAGGCCGTTTCGCCGCACGTTCGCAACCTCGACGACGACCAGATCCGGGCACTGGCGAAGCAGGGCGGGACGATTGGCATCAACTTCTCCAACATGTTTCTGCGGCCCGACATGCAGGGGAAGAACGACACCACGCTCGAGGTTGTGATGAGCCATTACGAACACATCATCAACCTCGTGGGCGAGGAGCATGTCTCGTTTGGGAGCGACTTCGATGGAACCGACATCCCGGCGTTTATCGGCGATGCCGAAGGCTTGCAGCACATCCTCCGCGAGATGAAACGCCGGGGTTACAGCGACACGCGGCTCGAACGCATCTGTAACGGCAACTTCCTGCGCGTCGCGGATGCGGTCTGGCGGTAGGAGGCTAGACCAGGGTGGGGAAGAACACCTGCCAGGCAAGGGCGGACTTTGCCGTCAGGCTCAGGAGAATGTAGACGGTCTCGCCAAAGACATAATTCCGCCACGGCCCAATCCGCTTGTACTGCAACCACATGTTCAACGCGAAACAGTTGAAGAAGATGAAGAGCGAGACAAATATCCCGTAAACGAACCCGGGCGGATTCGCCGAGAGGCCCGGGCTCCAGACATAAATCGTGATGCCAATCCACGGGAGTGCGCCGAAAATGCACCCGAAAATGAAGGCGAGCCAGTTCGGTTTTCCGGGCTGCTCGTAGTGTTCCATCACAAGCCCGAAGAGGATCATCGCGGCGTTGGCGCCGATGAGGCCGATGAGCGCGACGACCTCGCCGATGCCAGTCAGCATCGCGATGAGCACTATCATGATTGAGGCGCTGACCGAGTACTCGATCCAGCGAGCATAGTTGCGTTGCTTTCGCAGGTTTTCGATGTACCAGCGGAACGCCGGTCCCGCAAGAATCCAGTGCGCTGCCGCCGAGATGAAGACAAATGCTGCGATACCCCACGCGATCCGGATATCGAACAAGTGCCGGAGTTCGGGATCGGTGCCGGGAGGTCCATTCAGAAACGTGCTCGTCACCGGCAACGAGAAGCCGTTCGCCAGGAGCAGGATGACTACCCCTTGCCCTGCGTGCAGCAGGCCCATCAGCGCGTTGTACCAGCGCAGCCGCGTTGCCTGCGTTTCGCTTACCTGGATGGAACGTGTTGAGTCGATGGAGGTCCACCTTTCGGGTGCTTCATACATGGTACGCAAAAGGGTTAGCGTTCGATCATCGAAGCACGCATCGCCACCACTTCCTGGCTATTGCGCCCCCGGAAGAGTCGACCGGTTGATGGGCTGGGCGCTGGGAGTGTGCCCGCTCAATCCAGTGGCGGCGCCGTCTCCAGTGCTTCTTCGATCGCTGCATGCTCCGCTGGGGAGAGGCCATCATGCTCGACGCCGGCGGCCATCAGCGTCGCCTTGAACGATGCGATCGCGACTTCTATCTGGCCGTCATCCGGCACCTTGGTCGTCAGCGCCTGGAGCGCGATGTTCGGTGCGAACATCGCATGGACGAACCAGTTGTCACCGAATCGTGCGCCGATCCGCAGGATTTCGTAGGCAATACCAGCCACCAGCGGCATGAAGACGATGCGCGAAGCCGTCCGGATGATGAGTCCCTCATCGACGAGCAGGTCGAACACAAAGAACGTAATGAGCGCCACGAAGACCACCACCAGCAGAAAGCTCGTGCCGCAACGCGTATGTTCCTTCGGGAACGGCCGGATTTCCGATGCGATGAGTGGCTTGCGTGCTTCGTAGGCGTGAATCGTCATGTGCTCGGCGCCGTGATACTGGAACACCCGCCGGATATCCGGCACCAGCCCGATAACCCAGATGTAGCCCACGAACAGGCCGAGCCGCACCACGCCCTCCAGCGCCACGATCCAGAAACGATGCACATCGAACAGTTCGAGCAGGTTCGCAATCAGTATCGGCCCGGCGAAAAAGATGCCCACGACGAAGAGCAGCGCGAGCGCCATCGTCCCGATGAAGACCTTTTCGGGGAACTCCGCTGTTTCGCCCTCCTCAGTGTCTTCTTCGAATGCAATCCGCGAAGAAAAGTTCAAGGCGCGCATGCCCAGCGCCATCGTCTCCCAGAGGACGACTACCCCACGAAGGAAGGGAATTCGACGAGCGCGTCCCGTGTAGATGCCCCCGAGCCGTTCGGAGTGCGTAACGATGTGGCCCTTCGGGTGCCGCACAGCGACCGCCATATGCTCGGGGCCTCGGATCATCACCCCCTCGATCACTGCCTGGCCACCGAAGTAGACGTTCGCCGGGGCTGCCGGTGGGTTCGCTTCCGCCATGAGACCGCCTGGAGTCCTGTCCTCGAATCGCTCGAGTTGGGAGGATTGATTTATGCCGCTCTGCTCGGCATTGTCGCCGCTTACTGCCGTGCATACCAAACGGGGAAAGTGCAGGACCTCGAAACGAACGAGGGCGCCCAGTTGGGCGCCCTCGTTCTCAGGTTCGAAACGGAGTGGTGCTTAGCCGCGGTTGAACCGGCGGTTGAAGCGCTCGACGCGCCCGGCGGTGTCGACGATTCGCTGCTCGCCCGTGAAGAACGGGTGGCAGGCGTTGCAAACGTCGAGGTGCATTGCGGCCTTGGTCGAACGGGTCACGATTTCGTTCCCGCACGAACACTTAATGGTCGCTTCTTCGTAATTCGGGTGTAGTCCCGCCTTCATGGTTCCTGTTACTCCTGGCCCGCGGCCGAATAGACACTGATCTTCTTGCGCCTGCCCTTCGCATAGGGCTCAAACTTTACCTGGCCATCGATCAGCGAATAAATGGTGTAGTCGCGCCCGAGGCCGACGTTCAGGCCCGGGTGGAACCTCGTCCCGCGCTGCCGCAGGATGATGGATCCAGGCTTCACCACTTCGCCATCGAAGTGCTTGACTCCGAGCCGCTGACTGTTGCTGTCGCGGCCGTTCTTTGAACTCGAAACGCCCTTCTTGTGAGCCATCTCGCCTAACCCTTCGAAATCGACTCGACAACGAGCCGAGTCACGTGCTGGCGGTGCCCAAACTTGCGTCGATAGCGCACCTTGTTCTTGTACTTCATGAATACGAGCTTGGGCGCTCGCCCATGCTGCGTGATTCGTGCTCTAACGGTGGCCCCGGCAACCAGCGGTGCTCCAACCGTCACGTCGGCGCCATCCAGCACCATCATGACATCGAAGTCAACCGTGTCTCCCGGTTCGCCCGCAACGCGGTTCATCTCAAACTCTTGGCCTTCTGCGAGGCGCAGTTGGCGCCCATCGGCGCGCACAATCGCTTCCATGCTGATCTCCCGGGAATTCCGTGGGACGGTCTTTCTAGTCTGGAGTCGGATTGCAACTCCGTCAATACGAGAGCGTTCTGGCCCAGGCACCGAAGGCCCGTCCGTTCTGTCGGACCAGGTCTTGGAAAGCGCCCGGAGGGTCGTTAGTTAGGGTCGGTCCGGCTCTGGCTCCCACCTTCCCAGGCGAGGCCCGGACTCGGCTTCGGCTCGTAGGCCGGTCGCTTTGGCGTCTCTTCCGCCGCCGGTGGGGCTGGCGGATCACTCTTCTTTTCGAGGTCAGCGGGCGGCCACGGCTCTTTCGGGTCGCTGGCCAGCAGGCGGATCAGGTTCTCACCGTCGAGCGTCTCCACTTCCATCAGCACGTTGACGAGCTTTTCGAGGATGTCGCGCTTGTCGCGAAGCAGCTGGCGCGCGCGCTCCTGTGCCTCTTCGATCAGCCGCCGAACCTCATCGTCGATCTCTTCCGCGATTTTCTCGCTGTAGTTGCGCGTCTCCGAAATCTCGCGACCGAGGAAGACCATCTCGTCGGTCTTGCCGAAGGTTCGCGGACCGAGCCGGTCGCTCATACCCCAACGGGTAACCATCGACCGGGCGATTCGCGTCACCTGTTCGATGTCATTCGACGGCCCGGTGGATGCCTCGCCGTAGATCAGCTCTTCCGCTGCATGCCCTCCGAGTGCACTCACAAGCTGGTCTTTGAACATGCTCGGCGTGCGGTAGTGGGTTTCCTCATCCGGCAGGAAGCGGGTGTAACCCCCGGCCATCCCCCGCGAGACGATCGTCACCTTGTGGGGCGGGTCGTGGTGTTCCAGGAAGTAGGCGCACACCGTGTGCCCACCCTCGTGATAGGCGGTCAGCTTCTTCTCGAATGGCGACATCACGCGACTCTTTCGCTCGGGGCCGGCGATAACGCGATCGACAGCCTCTTCGAACTCGCTCATGGTGATAATCTTCTTGTTCCGGCGCGCGGCGAGGATCGCCGCTTCGTTCACGAGGTTTGCCAGGTCCGCGCCGGAGAACCCGGGAGTCGACTTCGCAAGTACCGCAAGGAGCACGTCGTCGGCGATCGGCTTGCCCTTCGCGTGGACGGCGAGGATCGCTTCCCGGCCCTTTACGTCTGGCGCATCGAGGATGACCTTGCGGTCGAACCGGCCCGGGCGCAGCAGTGCTGGGTCGAGGATGTCGGGGCGGTTCGTCGAGGCCAGCACGATCACGTTCGTGCCGGTGTCGAAACCGTCCATCTCCACGAGAATCTGGTTCAGGGTTTGCTCACGCTCGTCGTGGCTCCCACCGAGGCCCGCGCCGCGCTGACGGCCGACGGCGTCGATTTCGTCGACGAAGACGATGCAGGGAGCATTCTTCTTCGCCTGGTCGAACAGGTCGCGAACACGGCTTGCTCCGACGCCGACGAACATCTCGACGAATTCGGATCCGGAGATGCTGAAGAATGGGACGCCCGCTTCGCCCGCCACCGCGCGAGCGAGCAACGTTTTACCAGTTCCTGGAGGGCCAACAAGGAGCACACCCTTCGGAATACGCGCGCCGAGCGCGGCGAATTTCTCCGGGTACTTCAAGAACTCAACGACCTCCGCGAGCTCTTCCTTTGCCTCATCCACGCCCGCAACGTCAGCGAACGTGACCGTAACCTTGCTCCCGGTGAAGAGGCGAGCGCGGCTCTTGCCGAAGCTCATTGCCTGTGAATTCGAGCCCTGCGCCTGGCGCATGATTAAGAGCAGGAAGAGGCCGAACAGAAGGAATGGAAGAACGTTCAGCAGGAGCCCGAGCCACGGCCCGAATCCGCCGGAATCTTTGTATTCGAGGTTTAGCCCGGTGCCTGCCGCCGATCGGCTCAGCGGTACACCCTTGTCTGTCAGGAGCGTCTCGAGGTCCGTGTTCGAACCCATTTTCGAACTTTTGATGATCGGGTCACCACTATCATCCGTCGCAGCGTAGGTGACCTTTAGGTTTCGACCGTCGATCTCGATCTGTTGAACCTGGTTATCGGCGGCATCCTGGACGACCTGGCCGAAGGCAACCTTCGGATAGTCGGGCCCGCCGGAAAAGAAGGCGAACACGATGGCAATCACCGCCACCAGGATTAAGAGGTAGATGAAACTGTTGCGGATCCAGCGGGAATACAAATCAAGGCACTCCGGTATCGCGGTCGGGGTAAACCGCGCCAATGGATTGAGTATAGCAGACGCGCCTATGCCCTCATCGACTGCCCGGTAAGCGCGCCTTCACGGCAGAGGAAACCGCGACCAATGGAGCTCCCCTCCTGTAATAACGCCCTCCAAGAGCGTCTACCGCAGGCCGACCGGCCGGAGATTCACGGAGATTCGCCGTTCCGGCCAGCAGTGGCCATCGCCCGCCGCCCGCTTCCCGCGTACGCTCTTGGAACAACTACGCCATTGGAGCTTCCATGAAACTCGCCTTTGTCGGTGGCACCGGCCCCGAAGGACTCGGCCTCGCGATGCGCTTCGCACATGCCGGCCACGAAGTCGCAATCGGTTCGCGCTCGGAGGAGCGGGGCCAGGAAGGCGCCGCCACCGTCCGCGAGGCAGTGCCCGGCGCGAACGCCAGCGGTGGCGACAATGCCAGCGTCATTGGCACCGCCGATGTCGTCTTTCTAACATTCCCCTACAGC
Source organism: Tepidiformaceae bacterium (assembly GCA_049662005.1). Classification (GTDB taxonomy): domain Bacteria; phylum Chloroflexota; class Dehalococcoidia; order Tepidiformales; family Tepidiformaceae; genus Amarobacter. Next base: position 5,685 of record JBATAT010000543.1, on the reverse strand, counting down.
GGGCAGAAGCCAACCCTCGAAGCACTCGCGCCTGTGCTGGAAGGTAAGCTTATCTGCAATGTGGTCGCACCCCTGGAATTCGAGAAGGGAATTGGCGCGGTAGCCCTCAACGTCGAGGGCAAGAGCGCGCTCCAGGAGGCGATCGCTCAGTTGCCCAACAGCCGCGTCGTCTCCGCGTTCCAGAACATGAGCGCCGAGGAACTCCAGCATGTCGACCATCCGATCGAAGCTGATGTGCTCGTCTGTGGCCGCGATGTCGAAGCCAAGGAAGTCGTCATCGGGCTCGCCAACGAAATCGCGGGCGTTCGCGGGATCGATGCCGGCGGCCCGTCGCAGAGCCGCTACGTGGAGATGTTGACCTCTCTCCTTATTAACCTGAACCGAAAACACAAGACGCAGTCCTCGATCCGTATTGTTGGCATCTAATTCTTCTCCCGAACTTCTCACACCTCGACTGGAGTGGCGAACATGGCTGGACTCTCGATCTTTGGTATCCCCGGACTACCCGAAATCACGCCCGGAACTGACCTTGCGGGTTCTATCTTCGATGCGGCAGCAGCGGCCGGCACGCCGCTCGAATCAGGCGATATTCTTGCCATAACGTCCAAGATCGTTTCGAAGGCTGAGGGCCGCATCGTGACGCTCGCGGATGTGAAGGTCTCGCCGTTCGCTCTCCAGTACGCCGAGCGCACCGAGAAGGACCCGGCGATCGTCGAACTGATACTCCAGGAATCGCGGCGGGTCGTCCGCCAGGTTGGGCCGATCATGATCACCGAAACGAAGCATGGGTTTATCTGCGCGAACGCCGGCATCGACCAGTCCAGTTCCGGTGGCCACGGCCTCGCGATCTTGCTCCCGGAAGATCCGGATGCTTCATGCCGTAGGGTTCGTGCCGCCCTCAAGGCCCGCGGCCTCGATGTTGCGGTGATCATTTCCGACACCTTTGGCCGGCCGTGGCGCGAAGCCCAGACCGATATTGCCATCGGCATCGCCGGGATGTCGCCCGTCACGAGCTACATCGGCCAGGTCGACCCCCACGGTCACGAATTCCGCGTCCAGGCGCTCTGCACCGCGGATGAGGTGGCCGGCGCCGCCGAACTCGTGAAGGGCAACCTCTCCCGCGTGCCCGCCGCCGTCGTCCGCGGCCTTCCCTGGGAGGTCGATGAGGATGCGACGATGCAATCCATCATCCGCGAAAGCGAGCGCGACCTCTTCCGCTGACACCTGGCGAGCGATGGTCGCTACGTGTTCGCCCTCGTGCCCCTAGATTCGTGGGCGGCGGGTTTCGACCACGACGTTCCCCTGCTGGAGTTGCCGCGGGTTAAGCGTGATCAGCGAATCGCCCAGCGTCTCAGCCACGGCGAAGTAGATAGCGTCGCTTCCGCGCAGCTGGTGTTCGGCGGCGAGTGTTGCTGCGCGTTCGGCCAGCGGCATCGCGACCGGCAGGAACTCGAACAGCGGCGAGTGCCGAACGTGCGTTTCCACTTCTCGGGCCAACTGCTTGTCGCCCGTCCCCGCCGCAATCGCCGCCGAAACCTCGGCCAGTGCAATCACCGGTGCCCGGAGTGGCTCACCATCGGCAACCGCCTCGCGGAACCACGCGAATGTTTGTCCGTGGAGCCGGTCCCGATCGTTGAACAACGAGATGAGCACACTGGAATCAATCGTTGCCATCTTCAGCGGCCTCCGCCAGGTGGTTCGGCTGGCTGCAAGTTTGGTTCGGCGGCGGCACCGACCTTGAGCCACGATGCCCCGACCGATTCGGCCAGCCGTTCGATAGCCTGCAATTCAACGGTCGCATGCCCGCGTTCGACCCCGGCGATATCGCGTTCCGAGTAAGGCCGAAGCGTCGCCACCGGTTCGCCATTGACCGTGATGACATAAAGCGCATGCTGTTCGCGAACGGCCCGGACGATCTGGGTCGCTTCATTCTTGAGTTGACGGACACCGATGGACTTCATGCGGGGGCGCTCCGAATGAGGTGGCTACATTGTGGCCACGCCGATCATAACGGGTCAAGCTCCGATCATCCGTTGCCTGTTGGCCGGCGAAAGCTGCATTCTTGGGCATGCCCGAACAGATTCGTGTCCAGCTCCTTCGTGATGGGGCGAAACTGCCGTTGCGGGCAACCCCCTGGGCATCCGGCTACGACATCCACGCCTGCCTCGAAGGCGGCCCCGTCGCGATCGGCCAGCGTCCTGTTGTCATCCCGACGGGCCTCGCGTTCGAGGTGCCGCCCGGCCTCGACGCCCAGTTCCGGCCAAGGAGCGGCCTCGCCCGCCAGGGAATCCTCGCCACCTTTGGCACGCTCGATGCCGATTACCGTGGTGAGATCATGATCACCCTCTATTCCGTTTCGCCCGATATCACACACACCGTTGAACACGGCGATCGGGTCGCTCAGCTTGTGGTGACGCGCCTCGTCGAGGTGGAGTTCGAACAGGCGTTGGTGCTCTCGGAAACGGTTCGCGGCGCCGGCGGCCACGGGAGCACCGGCCGGTGAACTACCTCTGGGTGATGGCTGGCGCGGTGGTTGGTGCACCGCTGCGCTATTTCATCGGCACGCACTTCCCCGGCAGCAACTGGGGGTCGATCCCCGTCGGAACCTACTTCGTCAACATCACCGGCTGCTTGCTCATCGGTCTCGTCCTGGGTTTCGCCGAGGCCCGCGACTCCTTGCCCCGCGAGGCCAGGCTCCTCCTCGTGACCGGATTTCTTGGCAGCTACACCACCTTCAGCGCCTTCGGATACGAAACCTACGATCTGGCCCGCACGGATGAGCTGTTCCGGGCCATCTTCTATGTCGTCGCCAGCGTTGTTGCCGGTGTACTGGCAGCGTGGGCGGGCGCGAACCTCTCGCGATTGGTGTTCTAAGGCTGGAGTTCGCGCGGAGGCCTACCGCTAGCGACGCCGGGATGGGTGGAACGTAAACACGGATCCGGTATCGTACAAAAGTTACGTCCAACAAGGATTCATTTACATGGCTTACGAACTCGACGTGCTGGCCCAGGGTGAGCAGCGCACCGATATCCCAGAATTTGGCAGCGGCGATACCGTCCGCGTCCATGCGAAGGTCGTCGAAGGCGACAAAGAGCGCATCCAGGTTTTCGAAGGTGTCGTCATCCGCAAGCGGATGAAGGGTCTCGTTTCCAACTTCACGGTCCGCAAAATTGCGAGTGGCGTTGGCGTCGAGCGCACCTTCCCCATCAACAGCCCGCGGGTCGACAAGATCGAAGTGACCCGCCGAGGCAAGGTTCGCCGGAAGAACCTCTACTACCTTCGCGGCCTCACCGGCCGGGCTGCCCGGATCAAAGAAAAGCGGTTCTAAAGCGACTGTTCGCAAACAACCACAGACGCCCCGGATCATCCGGGGCGTTTTCGTTGAGTTGAAGGTTGGCGGGTGGGCCTAACTCCCGCCGCCAATGCCCGGCGCTGAAGCCGGCTCGGGTGGCGCGGCCGATGCGTTCTTCGCCGGCTGGGCTTCAGGCCCACCGGTCACCGTCTTGCGCAACGGCAGCTCCTTCATGATCAGGGCGAAGACCAGGCAGGCGATGGCAGCCGCTACCGCGCCATAAAAGATGCGGCGGGTGGCAATGACAACGCTCTCGCCCAGGGCGTGCTCGGCACGGCCCAGGATCTCATCACCGCCTTCGACGGCTCGTACTTGCTCCTGGATCTTCGGGTACTGCTTGTCATTGAGGCGCACGGTCGGGTCGTCGAACATCTGGCTGATTTCCGGCCCGACCGCCGCGCGGTCCGCTGCCGTAAATCGCGTCGCGAACTCGTCGTGGTAGGTGTTGGTAAGGAGCGATCCAAAAATCGCAATGCCCAGGACGCTGCCTATCTGGCGGAAGAACTGGCTCGCTGACGTTGCCACTCCGATGTACTGGTAGCTCACCGCGTTCTGTACGACCAGCGACATCGTGGGCAGAACCAGTCCGAAGCCGAGCCCAAGGACGACCATCGTCGCGCTCACCTGCCAGAGCTTCGTATCGAGCGAAAGGCGCGTGAACATGCCTAACGCCGCGGCGATAAGCACTGCCCCAACGATGGTTATCATCTTGTACTTGCCCACGTGGGACATGTACCAGCCACCAGCGATGCTCGTGCAAAGAACGCCGATACTCTGTGGGGTGGTTACAACCCCAGAAGCCGTTGCGGAAGCCTCGAGTGCCGTCTGCACGAAGATGCCAAGGAACTGGAACGATGCGAAGACCCCCAGCCCAAACGTGAACACGATCAGGTTCGACATCAGGAACACGCTATTTTTGAACAGGTGTAAAGGCAGAATCGGCTCAGGATGACGCAGCTCCTGGGCGATGAACCCGGCGATCAGAACGGCCGCTCCACCCAGCAACCCGAGAATTTCGAACGAACCCCACGAGTATTTGTCGCCCGCCCAGACGAGCGCCAGGAGGACCATAACCGACGCTGCGGAGAGAAGCGCGGCGCCGAGGAAGTCCAGTTTTGGCTTGGTATTCCGGACCTTGTTCGGAAGGTTCAACCAGATCGCCGGCATCGCGATGAGGCTGATTGGCACATTGATGTAGAACACCCAGCGCCAGCTGAGATGGTCGGTCAGCGCACCGCCGACCGTTGGACCAGCGAGACTGGCGAGGCTGAACATGCCAGTGAAGAGCCCGATGTACTTGCCCCGTTCGGCCGGCGCGAAAATGTCGCCCATCGTGGCGAAGACCGAGGCGAAAATCATTCCCCCGCCCAGTCCCTGGACCGCCCGGAACCAGATCAGCATCGGCGTGCTCTGCGCGGCCCCGCATGCGGCGGACGACAGCATGAAGGTGGCCACCCCACCGATCAGGAAGAGCTTCCGGCCGTAGATGTCGCCAAGCTTTCCGACCAGCGGGATGACCACGGTCGATGCGAGCATGTAGCTGGTGAACAACCATGAGAGGAGGCTGAAGCCGCCAAGGTCGCCGAGGATTTTCGGTGTCGCAGTGGTCACCACAGTCTGATCGAGTGCGCCAACGAACAGCGTGATCATCAGGCTTCCGAGCAGAAGCCACTTCTGACGATTGTCGAGAAGCTCGCTCAGGGGGGTATCGGGGCCGGCAGCTTGCATGCTTCTCCTCGTCCCCCGCATCCATGCGAAGGAGTGAAGCACCGAGCGTACATAGTTCGCGTCGAGCGAACAATCATCCTTTTACCATGTCTAGCTGCACCTGCCCACTCGTACAGGTGCTACAAAATGCATCTGTTAGACGCCGTCCGGATCGGCCACCACCCGGATCGTTCCAACCATGCCGTACTCCTCGTGGCCGGGCAGGTGGCAGACGTAGTTGTATTCGCCAGACTTGTCGAAGACGACGACCGTCGTCCTGGTTTCGAACGCTCGCAGGGTGACTTCCGTTGGGATCTGATCGTGGTAAGGCTCCGTGCCTGTTCGATGGCGTTCGTGCGTGGCTTTGTCGCCCACGATCCATTCATGTTCGATGGGGTCCTGGTTCGCGAGCGTAACGGTCACCGGGGTGCCAGCCTTGACGACGATTTCCCCGGCCACGAACTTCGAAAAGTGGATCCCGATCGTGGCGCTCGTGACCGTCGGAGGCTCTGGCCCGCGCGCCATCGAGACCACTACCCCTGCCGTCACCAGCAGTGCGGCCACGACCACCAGCCCGGCGCTCCGAATCGCCCAGGTCACCGCCGCATCCTCGCGACCGGCTTCAG
>JBATAT010000542.1:0-3144 GCA_049662005.1 Tepidiformaceae bacterium | reverse complement strand
GGGCTGCTGAAAGCGTAAAGGCGAATAACAATCATCGACTGCGTCCATTGGACGGAGTACCGGCGCAGGGGCACGGTGGAAACAAGAGGAGATCATATTCATGGACTTTTTCACCTTAGCCGACGCTATTTATAGCGAACGAAAGACCGATGAGCGCACCGCCTACTTCCGCCAGCAGTGGTACCAGTTCCGGCAGATGGATCGGCTCGAAAAGGAGCTGAGCCTTACGAAGAATCGGCTCGGGCTCGCCCGCCAGGTGCCAGAAGGCGATCGCAAGAGGGCACGCGCCTAACGATGGTCGTCATCAGGCGTTGAAGTTGGGCGGTCGCTTCTCCATAAACGCCGTAACCGCCTCGGTGTGGTCCGGGAGGCGGCGTGCGATCTGATCGCGCAGTCCCTCCCGTTCCATGACCGCCTCAAGGTCCGGATCGAGCGGGTTTTTGCGCAGCAACTCCTTGATCATCATCACGGCATCCGTTGGGTTGTTGGCGATTTCGCTGGCCTTCGCCAGGGCGGTTTCGAACAACGTCTCCGGTTCGACCACGTCACTTACCAGCCCCATTCGGAGCGCCTCATCGGCCGGCACCATCCGGCCGGTCAGGCACATATCGGTCGAATTTCCCAATCCAACGAGTTGTGCCAGCAGGCGAGTCGAACCGAGCTCCGGCATTAGCCCCATCTTGATAAAACGGATGCTCATCTGGGCACGCGTGGATGCAATTCGGACGTCGAACGGCAGCACCATGGTGAGGCCAATGCCCACCGCGTAGCCGTTGATGGCTGCAACCGTTGGCTTCGCCTCGCGGATCATGGAGGTGAAGTTGTGGCCACCCCGGGTCATTGGTTCGCCGGCCCCGCTGGCGTTCTCTTTCGCGCGGTTCGCGAAATTCCCAACATCGGCCCCGGCGCAAAATGAACGCCCCTCGCCCGTCACAAGAATCGCGCCAATTGCCGGGTTCGCGTTCCATCGCTTCACCTGATCGGTGATTTCCGCGCCCATCTGGGTCGTCCAGGCGTTCAGCTTTTCCGGCCTGTTGAGGCGAATGACGCCCACGCGCCCGTTGGTTTCCGTAACGATCTGTTCGTAAGACATCGCGACACCTCCGTAATTGGGGGCAACTCTGCCGCGCTCGCCCCGGCCTTGCAAGCGATGATGTCTGCCGCCAGCATGCCGGCGCGGTGCGTGGATTCCGCGAATCAAGCACCATGCAGCGAGACAGACGCTGAGCACCTGGAGGACGAAATGGCAGAAGATTGGTCACGACCCGTGGTTCACTGGGAAATCCAGGCACGCGATGCGGACAAGCAGGCGGAGTTTTATTCGCAGATGTTTAACTGGGATGTGAAGGGCGAACGCGTGAAGGCGTTCAGCGCCGGCATTGGTGCACCAGAACCCATTACGGGGCACGTCCTCCAAACCGATAAGCCCGGGATTGTGCTGTACATCCAGGTACTGAAGCTGGCCGAGTCGGTTGCTCGCTGCCAGGAGCTCGGTGGCGGACTCTTGCGCGAGCCCTTCGACACTCCCGGCGGTCAGACCGTCGCCTGGGTTAGCGATCCTGAAGGAAACCGCCTCGTCCTAGTCCAGCAGTAGTGTGTGCCTATTTGTTCGCGGAAACGGCGGTCGGGTCCATCATCGCAAGGTGCGCTGCCCAGGTGTCTCGAATAATCGGATAGGACTCATCGACCATGATGAGATGGCCCGCCTCGTTGGCATGGAGGCCATCGCCAACTGTTGAATGCCGTGGTACAGGATTCGTCTTCCACCTGGGTTCGTCGCTCCCGAGGTAAGGGACTCGCAGTTGGGCGGTTAGTTGTCGTATCCGCTCGTGAACCAGTTGCCGACGGGCCTCGTGGCGCCTCGCCTGTCGACGGGTCAGCCCCGGATTGCGGCGCCCGGTGGGACCTTTCACAGCCAGCACGACGCCTTCTTTCCGAAGAATGTTGCGGATGACTTCGGTGTATCGGGCCGCAGCATCCTCTGGTGATACATGGGTATCGCCGCCGAATGACGCCTGTCCGATTCGTCGCAGCGTCCGAAACGCCGCGTTGTGTGACCATCGTTTGCTCTGGGCAAGCCTCATGCCGGCATCGCCAACCGGTTCGCCGACTTTGCCGAGGATTCTCCGGACTTTAAGCGGCGATGACTCATACGTGAACGAATACGAGGCGATGTTCAGAAACACGAAGTCAGGTTCGAATTCGTCGACCCAACGTTGAACGAACGAGAGCATTCGCTCGTTCGGCCAACAGTTCTTGGCGACGATTTCGGCGTCGATTCCCAGGTCGGCCTTGAATCGTTCGCGCATGATGCTGACCCGGCGCGAGGATTCATCGATCCAGCTTCCAGTATCCGAACTGTTGCCAAGGAAGAGAAGTTTCACGCGGCCAGAATAGACCGGTCCCGGAAACCGACATACCCCACCGTTCTGACGGTGCCGCTGCTCGGTAAACTGGCAGAAATAACTGCTCAGTAATTTTGTCAGTCCATAGAGGACTGAGCAACGACACCCGCTGTTCCGACCGTTAGCTGTGGCCTTCCGCACCGGGTTCGAAGACACGCACCGAGAATCCCGGGCAGGCATAGTCATCGAACGAAACAGTTAGCGCATCGGTTTCTTCGGGCGGATAGACCTTGATGCCTTTCGCGGGGCCGGAGCATTTGCCGGCCGGGAAGTTCTGGTAGTTCGGCAGCCCCGAGAGTGCGTGCGCCGATTCGCCCGGTCTTAGCGCGATGGCTTCGGGGTCGATCGCCGGGTTCCGGTCGGCCGGTTCCCCCACCTGGTTGCCGTTGGCATCGACCAGCGAGACGCCCGGGTAGCCGCTAATCGTGCAGGGCTCCTTGCCAGCATTCGTGAGGACGGTCGCAACAAAGTGGGTGCCAGCGGCGGCGCCTGCCGGGTTCACTGCCAGGCTCAGATCGGCGGTCTTGCACCGCACGACCCCGGGGGTCGTGGGCGAAGCTGCAGGCCTCGAGGTGGGGGTCGCTGTCGGTGCTGGAGTGGTAATCGTCGCCTGTGCGGTTTGGGTGGTTGTCGTGCCCGGGAGCGTGGGCGACGGCTGGCCGTTGCCATCATCGCCGCCGCCGCAACCAGCAAGCGAAACGGCGACGAGCACGCAGGCCGCGACCGCTAGCGTTCGAAA
>JBATAT010000541.1:0-4786 GCA_049662005.1 Tepidiformaceae bacterium | reverse complement strand
CCGCTGGTGATTAAGATCGGCGGCAGCACGCTCGGCGCAGCCGATACCACCTTTCGCGACATTGCTGCCCTTGCCGCCGCAGGTAACCCACCGATCGTGGTGCACGGCGGCGGCGCCGAGGCCAGCCGCTGGCTCGAATCAATGGGCATTCCCTCCCACTTCGAGCGCGGCCTGCGCGTCACCGACGAAGCGACCCTCCCGGTCGTGGTTGCCGTCTACGCGGGCCTCGTGAACAAGCGCATCGTCGCCGCAATCAACGCCGCCGGGGCTACCGCCGTCGGCATCTGCGGCGCCGACGGCCGCACGCTCGAGTGCCGTCTCGCCGATGCAGCCCTCGGCTTCGTTGGCGAACCGGTCGCCGTGCATCCCGCGGCAGTCGAGGCCCTCCACACTGCTGGGATCGTCCCGGTGATCGGCCCGATCGGCTTCGTCCCGGGTGAGCAAGCCGATCAGCTCGTGAACGTCAACGCCGATACGGTCGCGGGCAATATTGCCGCGGCGATGAATGCCAGCCGTCTTGTTTTCCTTACCGATGTCGATGGTGTCCGCGACGCTGCCGGTGTGGTCATGCCCTCGCTCTCCGGCGAGCGGGCGCGCCAGCTCATCGCCGATGGCACAATCGCCGGAGGGATGATCCCGAAGGTCGAGGCCTGTCTTCATGCACTTTCGCTGGGTGTCGAAGTGCAAATCGTCGACGGCCGCAATTCGGGCATGCTTCTCGCCATGCCCGGCGCCGGGACCACCTTCGCGGGCTAACACGGCCCACATTTGTTAACGTTCGGCGCTATCCTGCGTTATGGAGCGCCGCCCTCGCCGGCGGCGATTTGACGATGACCGATACCGGAGCGCCCGTCGCGAAGCAGCCAACCACCCTCACCGAAGCCCCGAGCGACAGGGTGTTCGACCTCGATGACCCTTCGCTCTACCTCAACCGTGAGCTGAGCTGGCTCGAATTCAACCAGCGCGTTCTCGAAGAGGCCCTCGATTCTCGAAATCCCCTTCTCGAACGTGTGAAGTTCCTCGCGATCACGGCCAGCAACCTCGACGAGTTCTATACCAAGCGCCTCGGCTGGCTTAAGCAGGTCTACGACAGGGAGCCGCGCTTCACGACAGTCGATGGCCTCACGATCGCCGAGCAAATGGACCTTGTCATCGCCCGTTGCAACCAGATGCATCGCGAAATCGATTCCACCTGGAGCGAGGGCCTGCGCCCCGAACTCGCCGTCCACGGCATCCGCATCGTCGACTACGCGGACCTCGAACCCGAGGCGCAGGGGAACCTCACCGCCTACTTCGAGCAGGCGATTTATCCGGTGCTCACCCCGCTCGTTGTCGATCCCGCTCATCCGTTCCCGTTTATCTCGTCCGCCAGCCTCTCGCTCGCACTCAACGTGCGGAACCCCGCGACCGGCCAGGATCGCTTCGCCCGGATCAAAGTTCCGGCCAACCGCCCGCGCTTTGTGGAAGCCGGCGAAAACCGTTTCGTCCTCCTCGAAGACCTCATCGCCGCCCACGCGGACCTGCTCTTTCCGGGGATGAACGTTACCGACCGCCATGAACTCCGCGTGATTCGCAGCGCCGAGATGGGCAGCCCGGGCGAGGAAGCGGACGACCTCCTCGAAGTCATCGAAAGTGCCCTTCGCCGCCGGCGACTCGCCGAGGCCGTCTCGTTGGAAGCCAGCGGGACCCTCCCGGACAGCCGCCGTGAGTTGCTCCTCGAAGAACTCGAACTCGAAGAGCGCGATCTCTACCTCACCTCCAGCCCGCTCGCCCTCGCCGACCTCTTCCAGCTCGCCAGCCTGCCCATGTCGATCCTCAGCGACCCCGCATTCATCCCGGTGACACCCCCAGCCTTCCAGGCAGCGCCGGATGCTGCTGCTCTCTTCGCCACTCTGCGCGAACGTGACATCCTCGTGCACCACCCCTACGAGTCGTTCGATAAAACCGTAGTTCGGTTCATTGAAGAAGCCGCCGAAGACCCGGCCGTCCTCGCCATAAAGCAGACGATGTATCGCACATCACCGGACTCCCCCATCCTCGAAGCGCTGATCGAAGCGGCTGGCCGCGGCAAGCAGGTTGCCGTCCTCGTTGAACTAACCGCCCGCTTCGATGAGGCGAACAATATCGAATGGGCCAGGCGCCTCGAAAACGCCGGCGTTCACGTCGCCTACGGCCTCCCCAACCTGAAGATTCATTCGAAAATCTGCCTTGTCGTCCGTGAAGAAGCCGCCGGCGTGACCATGTACGCGCACATCGGCACCGGCAACTACAACTCGCGCACCGCCCGCCTCTATACAGACCTCGGCCTCTTCACCAGCGATCCCAAGATCTGCGCCGACCTCGTTCGCATCTTCAACTTCCTTACCGGCTATAGCGAACTCGCCGAAACGGATGTCCTTCTCGCGGCCCCGGTGAACCTTCGCCGTGAAATCGTCGCCAGGATCGAGCGCGAAATCGCTCATGCCCGGGCCGGTCGCCCCGCACGCGTCATCTTCAAGATGAATGCGCTCGAAGACCTCGCAGTCACCCGCCTCCTCTACGAAGCCTCCCAGGCTGGGGTCACCGTAGACCTCGTGATTCGGGGCATCTGCCGCCTGCGGCCGGGCATCGCGGGGCTGAGCGAAAATGTCCGCGTCGTCAGCGTCATTGGGCGATTCCTGGAACACTCCCGCGTCTTCTACTTCGCGAACGACGGTGACCCCGAGTACTTCATCGGTAGTGCCGACATCATGAAACGAAACCTCGATGAGCGGATCGAAGTGCTGGCGCCGATTCGCGCGGCTGAGCATCGCCGCCAGCTCGACGAATTGCTCTCGCTGATGCTCGAAGACCGCCGCCAGGGTTGGCGCCTTCGCGATGATGAATGGACCCGCGATCCGTTCGATCCGGGCGAGGGCACACACCTCACCCTCCTCGCTGCCGCGCCTTTTTCCCAGTAACTCAGTATCCGAAATAGCCTCGACACCCTACGATTGTCGCCTGGAGGATTTCATGACCGATTGGGTAGCCGAAGACAGCCAATATCTGTTCCAGAACTACGGGCGTCAGCCCATCGTGATGGACCGTGGCGAGGGCACCCGTGTTTGGGATGTGGATGGCAAGGAGTACCTCGACTTCGTCGGGGGCCTCGCCGTCAACGTCCTCGGCCATGCCCATCCGATCGTGGCCCAGGCGGTCGCTGAGCAGGCCGCCACCCTTATCCACACATCGAACCTCTATTACACGAAGCCGATGATCGAACTCGCGAAATTGCTCGTCGAGAACTCCTGCCTCGATCGCGTCTTCTTCTGCAATTCAGGGACCGAAGCCATCGAAGCGGCGATCAAACTGGCCCGTCGCTGGGGCCACGACACGAAGAACGGCGCCTACGAAGTCATCGCCGCGCTCGATGGTTTCCACGGCCGCACCATGGGTGCCCTCGCCGCGACTGGCACCGAACGCTACCGCGAACCGTTCGCGCCCCTCGCCCCCGGCTTTGCGCACGTCCCCTGGAACGACCTCGATGCGATCAAAGCAGCAACCACAGACAGGACGGTCGCCGTGCTCCTCGAGCCCATCCAGGGCGAAGCAGGCGTGAACATGCCCGCCGAGGGCTACCTCCGCGGAGTGCGCGACTGGTGTGACGAAAAAGGCCTGCTCCTCATCCTCGATGAGATCCAGACCGGCAATGGACGTACTGGCACCCTCTGGGCCTACGAACAGGAAGGCATCGAACCCGACATCATGGCCGTCGCCAAGGGTCTCGCAGGTGGTGTGCCCATCGGCGCGATCCTCGCGCGCGAAGAAGTCGCTGCCCACCTCGTCAAGGGGGACCACGGAACCACCTTCGGCGCGAACCCGCTCGCCACGGCAACCGGCCACGCGACGATGCGCCACATTATCGAGAACAAGCTTCCGGCCCAGGCGGCACGCGCCGCCGATCGATTTACCACTCGATTGCGCTCACTCGAAGACCGCCTCGAAGTGGTGAATGAAGTGCGCGGCCGCGGGCTGCTCCTGGCCATTGGATTCAACCGGGATTGTGCGACCGACGTACTCGACGCCTGCCGGCGGCGTGGCCTCCTGGTGAACAACCCGCGCCCCAACACCATCCGCTTTATGCCGCCGCTAAACGTCACCGATGATGAAATCGATCGCGCCTCGGACATTCTTGAAGCGGCGATCATCGAGGCCACGAGCACGGCCGCGAAATAGCCGGGAGGTCCTCCAATGGGTGACGAATTCCAGGATTTCACGCTCGCAGCGGTCCAGGCCGCGCCTGTCTACCTCGACCGCGATGCGAGCATCGCAAAAGCCTGCGCGCTCATCGCCGAGGCCGGCGCAAAGGGCGCCGATCTCGCCGTTTTCGGCGAGACGTGGGTCAGTGGCTACGCCTCGTTCGCGGCCTGGGCCAACCACCCCGCCTTTGGCGAACTGCTCAGGCGATTCGTCCTCAACGGCGTCGAGGTTCCTTCGCCCGCGACCGACGCGCTTTGCCGTGCGGCCCGCCTGGCAGGCACCGATGTCGCCATCGGTATCGCCGAACGGGATGCAACCACCGGGGGCAGCATCTACTGCACCCTGCTCTTTATCGGCCGCGAGGGAGTCATCCTCGGCAAGCACCGCAAGCTCAAGCCGACGATGTACGAACGCACCGTCTGGGGCGAAGGCGATGGCAGCTCGCTCCGTGTCTACGATCGCCCCTACGGCAAGCTTGGTGGCCTGAACTGCTGGGAACATCAGATGGTGCTGCCGGGCTACGCCCTCATCGCCCAGGGCCTCCAGGTTCATGCCGGCGTCTGGCCCG
>JBATAT010000540.1:0-2131 GCA_049662005.1 Tepidiformaceae bacterium | reverse complement strand
GCATAGCCACGACGCACGCCGATCATAGCCCAGCCTTTTTCGAGGCCACTGCGAACCACTGCCCGGATCGCAGCGTTCATCCCTGGGGCGTCACCCCCACTGGTGAGCACGCCGACTCGTCTCATCGCCATCCTGGGCTCCGTCGTTGACCAGCACTAGCTGGTGAAGTGACTGGTTCGCCTCCGCGAATCAGTTTTGGCCGGGTGACCGGCCGGGATGGCCATTTTGCGCCCAGCAGGTCCGGCACAGTTCCGACAACTCCTGCGGTGTACGCGCGACCTACGACGCGTACCGGGCCGGTTCTTGGTCGAAGGTCTTCTTGCAGGCGGGTGAACAGAAGTAGTAGGTCTTCCCTTCGTACTCGCTCTTTCCCGCTGCCTGTCGCTGGTCCACGTCCATCTTGAACACAGGGTCGACCGCCATGATGCGATACCTCCAAGCTTCTCCTACCCATCGTAGGAGCTGGAACCGCGGATGGCATCCCCCACACTGGCTCAACTGAGTTCGACTCCCCGCGTGGAGTTTGGGCCTTGTCCGTCATGCCATGTCCACGAGGCGCTCCACTCCGGGCAGTAACTCAAGATCCTTGCCCTGCACCACCACCAACAGGGGCAGCTCCCCGTGCAATCGGAGCGTGAGTGCGTCCCGTTCTATGCGGACGCCCAGCAAACGGTCGCGAAATCTGAGACGAAATTCAAGAGATCTCCAGCGCGTTGGAAGGCTTGGGTTGAACTGTAGCGAGTGCCCGTGACGCCGGACCCCGGCGAAACCGCTGAAGAGGGCAGTCCAAACGCCGCCGGCAGAAGCAATGTGAACGCCGTCGTCCACGTTTCCGGCCCAGTTGGCGAGATCCATAAAGAGTGCGTGCTCGAAGTGCTGGAGAGCGAGATCCTGTTCGCCGACCTCTGACGCGACGACAGACTGGATGGCGTGTGACAGCGACGAGTCGCCCGTTGTGAGCGGCTCGTAGTAGAGGAAGTTCGAGCGGCGCTCCGTGTCAATGAATTCTTCGGGGAGCAGGTGCATCGCCAAGACGACGTCCGCCTGCTTCAATACCTGGAAGCGGTAGATGACCAGAGGATGGTAGTGCAGGAGCAATGGATAGTTTTCGGCCGGCGTGGATGCAAAGCTCCACACCTCTTTCTCTAGGAAGTGGGCATCCTGAGGGTGGACGCCTCGCCCGCTGTCGAAAGGGATGAACATTCCCGCCGCTGCCCGCTGCCACGAAATTGCTTCGCCGGCGCCGAGTTCCATGCGCCGGCGAAATGCCTCGAACCATTGAGCGTCAGTGCTCTCCAGCTGGTGGACCACGGCCGCCGCAAAAGCGAGGTTCTCGCGGGCCATCATGTTCGTGTAGGTGTTATCGTCGACGATCGTCGTGTACTCGTCCGGGCCCGTTACGCCGTGTATGTGGAACTTTCCGTCTGTCTGCGAGTGAAACCCCAGCCCGGCCCACATGCGGGCAGTCTCAACCAGAACCTCGGCGCCGCCCTCGCGGAGTATCCCATCGTCCCCGGTCCACTCGACGTACTCGCGAAGGGCATGGGCTATGTCGGCATTGATGTGGTACTGGGCCGTCCCCGCGAGGTAGTAGGCGGACGCTTCTTCCCCGTTAATCGTCCGCCACGGAAACAGGGCCCCGTTCTCGCTCACGAGACCCGCTGCCCGGCGGGCTGCCGGTAGCATGCGGTGACGGAAGGACAGCAACTCTCGCACAAGCGCTGGCTGCGTTGCAACCAGAAAGGGCTGCACGTAAACCTCGGTGTCCCAGAAGTAGTGGCCGTCGTAGCCACGGCCCGTCAACCCTTTGGCCGGCACACCCTCCCCATCTGTACACGAAGTGGCCTGGGCCAAATGGAAGAGGTTCCAGCGAACTGCCTGCTGAGCTTCGTCGTCTCCCTCGATGCGGACGTCGGACCGCATCCAGAACTCATCGAGCGCCGCTCGTTGTCGTGCCATCAGTTCGTCGAACCCGAGGTCCCATGCCCGGCTCACCGCACCGTGGGCCTCCGCAAGGACGGCTTCGGAGGCGACCGCAGGGCCGCCAGTTGAATACACGGCGAGCTTGTCCAGCGTCAGCCGGTCGCCTTCCACTACGTCGAATGCGAAGTCGACCCCGCACTCAAATTGC
>JBATAT010000539.1:0-2871 GCA_049662005.1 Tepidiformaceae bacterium | reverse complement strand
AGGCACCGACGCCACCCGGGAGTTCCTCGCCAGCAGGCTCTAACTCACGCGCTCAGAATCGTCCGACCGTCAGTTCCGGCGGATTGTGGGGTGACTCGAGGAACCACGAAGCGCGCGATTGCCGTTCGGCGCGTCGCCTCCGAATCGATGCCTGGTGCAGTCTTCGCGCTCGTCGCCGCGTCGCGGGCCGCTATCCATTCCTCCAGCATTGCGCCGGCAACGTCGCGCGGGTTGGGCGCATAGGCGCCTTCCCGAATTCGGGCGCGGAGTTCCAGCACCCGCCGGGTGCGAGCATCGAACGCGGCGGGTTCGCTGGAACAGCGAAAGTGGGAATTATCAGTCGTGCGCGCCATGAGGGGCCTCCAAAGGGTTACACCTGAGTAGACGGCAGGTGACAGGCCGAACTTGAGGGGTTCTTTCGTCGTTCTATCGGTTTCTTCACAAAGGTAATGCGGGCATTTCCCAATGCGGAGGCCTTAGTGGCCGCGGATGTCCCTCGGGAGGAACAACGGCAGCGCAATCGCGCCAACGACCGCTGAGAGCACCAGCGCGGGCACAAAGGCTATCCAGTCCACTCCGGTGACCATCAGGTTCTCCCGGAGAAACCAGTACCACGGGCTGATGAAGCGAAGCCCCTCAGGGGCCCCGATAGCGGAAAACAAACCAACCGCGATGTATCCGGCCGCTGCAACGGCGCTGGCAATAGCGATTGCAGGCGTCCTCCTGCCTAGCCATGCGCCCACCGTGAAGGCGATCATCGCGTGAAGCATCGCTAGCGCCCCACACCCGACGCATGCCACGACCAATCCGCCCAGGTCGAGTCCTTCGAGCGCCCCGAATAGTGGGCAGATCACGAACATGGCAACCGTGAGCAGGATCGTGTGCAGGACAATCACGACCATCACGCCGATGCCTCGAAAGACCAGGAATCGCCGCCGGGAAACGGGCTGTGCCAGCAGGAACTCCAGCGTCCCGTCTTCTTCGCTCCCCCCGACCGCGCCCGACCCCACTCCTATCGCGAGAACCAGCAAAAGAATGGGCATGAGGGCTGAGAACACCTGCGCCTGGATGTAGCCCGCCGCTGTCCCGATCGAGATTCCAGATTCGATCCCGAACATTGACTTCAGCGCCGGCGGAAGGTCCGCAATGGTCTTATCGAGGTCGGCCTGCCCCTTGATACCCGGGAAGAAGGCCATGTTCACGATGATCATCGCGACGATGCCGAATGCCCACCAGGCGTCAGCGCGCCATCGATCGACGACGAACCGCCGCAAGATCGTCACTCCGGGCTTTCCTCAGCGCCTTCATAGTACGCGCGGAAGATCTCCGCGAGGTCGTCACCGGGCGTGTCGAGCCGCGTGACCGTCAGTTCTGCCGCCTGTTTGATCACGGCATCCACGCTCCCCTCTGCGACCACTTCGAGCTGCTGTCCGTTCGCTTCCGACTGAATGACCCCGGGCAGTCGCGCGAATTTCCTCACATCGAATTCGCCCTCAATGGTCATCACCATTCGGTGGCGCGCGCGTGCTCGGAGTTCGTCGATGTGGGCAACGGTCGCGAGCTTCCCGGCACGAATAATCGCCACGCGGTCGGCAAGAGCTTCGACTTCCGGCAGGGCGTGTGAACAGAGAAATACCGTCGCCCCGTCTCGCGACGATTCTCGTACCAGGTCCTGGAATTCGTCCTGAAGCAAGGGATCGAGCCCGGACGTTGGTTCATCGAGTACCAGCAGGTCCGGGTGGTTCATAAACGCCTGCACAATGCCAACCTTCCGGCGATTCCCGGTGGAGAGCTCACCAAATGGTCGCGAGAGGTCGAGCTGGAAGCGGTCCGCGAGTTGTCTTGCATACGCCTCGTCGTATCCACCCCGGACCCTGCCGAGGTAGTCAATCGCCGTCGCACCGGTATAGCGCTTGCTGAGATTGAGTTCGGCCGGCAGGTAACCGACCCTGCGCCGAATGTCCGGGTCGCCGCCACTGCCGCCGAGGATGTTCGCGCTTCCTGCCGTGGGCCGGATGAAATCGAGGAGCATGCGAATGGTCGTCGTTTTGCCTGCGCCGTTCGGGCCGAGGAAGCCGAACACTTCGCCGCGTTGAACCCGCAAATCCAGAGAATCGACCGCCCGTACTTGGCCGAAAACCTTCGTGAGGCCGCGAGTCTCGATCGCTGCGGAATCCACCGCGAAACAGTACGCCTCACGCGGATGGTCGGCTACTCGCCCGGCAATCCCAGCCCGCGTGTTGCGATCACCGAACGCTGAATCTCGCTCGTGCCACCTTCGATCGTGTTCGCGACACTCCGCAACAACGCGTACTGGTACGGCTCGGCCTTCGAGCCGGGGAGGGCGGCCTGGCCCTCCATCCCGAAGATCTGGAGCGCCGTGGCTGCGATTCGTTGCTGGAGTTCGGCGCCGAAGAGCTTCGCCATCTGCGATTCGCGCGTCGGTGCAATCCCCGTTTTCTCCTGGGCGGTCGCGATGTAGTAGGCCATATTCCGTAGCAGCGAGACGCTAATCGCCTCTTCAACCAGCCGGTTCGCGATCGCCCGGTCCACCTTTGCCCGCCGCGACCTCAAGTGGGCGACGAGATCGTCCACCTGTCTTCGCGAACTTGAGGTGGCGCCAATCGATGAGCGTTCGAAGTCGAGGCCCACCGCGACGTTGTACCAGCCACGGTTCTCTTCGCCGACGAGGTTAGCGGCGGGCACGCGCACATCCTCGAAGAAGATCTCGTTGAATTCGTGTGTGCCGGCCATGTTCACCAGCGGCCGAACCGTGATGCCTGGTGTGTCCATCTTGATCGCGAACGTCGAGAGCCCCTTGTGCTTCGGCACGTTCGGGTCGGTGCGCGCTGCCAGCCAGCCCCAGTCGGC
>JBATAT010000538.1:0-12576 GCA_049662005.1 Tepidiformaceae bacterium | reverse complement strand
GCGTGCCGTGTGGCTTCGCCGGGTTCCCCGAGACTGTGACACCATCGGCGACATCGCGGGTGACGACCGAGCCCGCGCCAACCACCGCGCCCACGCCAATTCGCTTGCCCGGCAGGACCACTGCGCCCACGCCGATGAAGGCGCTATCACCGACGATGACGCCGCCGGGCAGGGTCACGCCGGGACTGATCTGGGCGGCGATGCCAACCTGGCAATCATGATCGATCGAACAGTTGGCATTGATGAAGGCGAGGTCGTGGATGACCGCCTCGGGAGCGATGACACACCCCGCGGCGATGAATGTTCCCGAGCCCACTGTGGCTCGCGGCGAGATGACGGCTGCAGGGTGGCAGGCGGTCGCCAGCCTCCCCCCGGCTGCCAACACCGCCGCCGCCAACTCTGTGCGCGCAGTCGAATTGCCCATCCCGGCGATGAATTCCACACCTGGCGCGAGCGCCGTTCGCCAGTCATCAATCCTGCCGAGGAGCGGCACCTGCGCAGGAAGCGGCGGTTCGCCCTCATCGAACACGCCCGCGACGTTCCGACCGGCTGCGAGGAGCGCATCAAGCACGTCGCGGCCCTGCCCGCCCTTGCCAAGGATGAGGTAGACGGGGGCGCTCAACGGGGTGCCATCTCGCCAGGGTTGCGGTGTCTTCCGAGCGGCACAGAGTTGTGGTTCACAAGGGACAGCCTACGCGCACGACACCGCACAGGCAGCGACTAAGGGCCGCAGTCTCATATCGATTGAATGAGCCTTTGGCGCCGCGTACATTCCAGACCCATGCCAAAATGGATCCCCTTGTTCGCCATCATCGTTGGTTTCGCCTGCGCCGCGTGTGGAGCGGGTGACGCGTCGCCGGAAGCCGAGGGCGTGGACGTCACCGCGCCAAGCAGCAACCCAACGGTTGCTTCGCCCAGCGCACAACCGGGACAGCCAACGCCCGCCGCGACGCCAACGACGCCCAGGCAGGCGCTGCCACTTCAACCGAGTATCGCCGATGCCCTCAGTTGCCGGGTGCCCCCGGTGCGGAAGGACACGGAAGGCACGGGCGGCCAACTCCAGCGGTACGACCTCACCGCATTCCCCGCGGCTTCCTGCAACGATGGTTCGCCGGCAGTGCTCTACTTTCGGCCGTACGCAGGCGAGGCCAACAAGGACAGGTGGATCATCCTGCTGAACGGTGGCGGCGGTTGTGGAACTGGCCAGGACTGTGCCAACCGCTGGTGTAGCGTGGATACAAACTTCGATGCGGACAACATGAGCACCGAAAACGCCAGCGGTTCATTGAATGGCGGTGGTGTGCTCGAACGCTCAGGCGACAACCCCTTTGGCAACTACAACCAGGTCCAGGTCCGGTACTGCTCGAGTGACGCATGGACGGGTCAGGCGCTCGGTGTCGATGTCTCAGCGAAGGACCCGAAGACGGGCGGGGATGTCAGATTCCAGATGAACTTCGCAGGCAGCTATGTGTTCGAGGCGATGCTTGTAACACTGCGCGGCGATGGCCCGGAACGGCTGGTCTATTCCCGCACAAAGACCGAGATGCCAGATTTGGACGAGGCGAACGTGGTGGTATTCGCTGGTGGTTCGGCTGGAGGCGCCGGTGTCATTTCCAACCTCGACCGGTTTGCCGATGCCCTCGGCACCGGCCCCAACAAGCCGACGGTCTTTGGGTTTATTGAGGCGATCGTGGGTCCTGATCAGTCGAAATTTGGCTACGCCTCGACCAACACGTGCAAAGCTAACGGGCTCTGCAGTTACGAAGCGGTGCAGCAAAGAAAATATGAGCTGACGACAGACCCAGACGGCCAACGGCAGCAGACCGATGAGAGTTGTCTCGATTGGCACGCGAAAAACAAGCCCGGTACCGAATGGCAGTGCTACGACCAGAACCATCTCCTCGCAAACCACGTGACGACGCCGTACTTCATTCGCACCTCGCTGACCGACGCTCTGCGTGCGAGCGAAGCAATTCAACAGGGGTTCTCGACGCCCGATGGGAAAATGCTGACGTGGTTGACCTATGGGGAGGCAACTGCTGACTTCCTCAACGGCCTCCAGGGTGCAATCGGCGCTGGAGACGAAGGGGCATCCATAACGAAGCTTCCAGGGATCTTTGGAACCGCGTGCCACACCCACTACACGCTGCTCCAGACCAAGCTCGTCCAGGGCGTAAAGGCTTCATTCGGCGGGCAGGCCTACCGGCTCTTCGATGTATGGAACAACTGGGTGGCCGGAAAGCAGCCAGATGTGGTGGTAACCTCCAACCCGCGCACGGATGTATGCCCGGGCGAATAAGTCTTTGGCACCCCAGCGGCCCGGCCGCCCCTCTTGGTGCCGCGTGGCGGCGGAGTCTCGAAGAGGCTGGGTTTGCATGGGAGCCAGAAAACGCGTCGGCCGAAAGCAGAGGGGACTGAGATGACGCAGCGTTACGGGCTACGACGTACCCTCCCGGACGAATCTGAAGCGCTCTTTGCAATCCACGAAGCTGCGATTCGGCAGTACGTCGAGGAGACATGGGGTGGCTGGGACGATGAGATGCAACGCACGTTCTGGGTGGAACACTGGCCGGAATCGCGCCAGGCGATCGTCATCGCCGGCGAACTCGCTGGCTTCCTCGACCTGGAGGAGCGCGCAGGTAGCATCTGGGTTGGGAACATCGAACTGCACCCGCGGTTCCAGAATCTCGGCGCCGGTTCAGCTATGCTGCTGGAAATCCAGCGGGATGCCGTCTCGCGGGGTCTTGGCATTTCGCTCCAGGTCCTCAAGGTGAACCCGGCCCGCCGCCTTTATGAACGGCTCGGCCTTCGCCAGACCGGCCAGTCCGAAACGCACTACCAGATGGCATGGGAGGCTCCAATGCAGCAGACAGTGGCAGAACGCACGATCGTCGCGTTCCTTGATGGCGAAGATAGCCCGACGATTTCGAACCCGATCCACTCCACCGAAGTGGCGGCCCAGTACGGCTTCCGGGGCGCGCTTGTCGGCGGGGTGACCGTCTACGGCTGGTTTACGCCGGTGCTTCTCGAAGTCCTCGGCGAGCGCTGGCTCACCGATGGGTGGGCCGATGTGCGCTTCCGCCGCCCAACCTTTCCCGGCGACAAGATGACAGCTCGCGCTGAAAAGAACGGGGACGTCGTCGAGTTGAAGATGATCCTCCCGGATGGGGACACCGCGATTGTGGGAACAGCCGGTTCAGGCAAAGGGCCCTGGTTCGATGAATTGACGACGCCAAAGCGGCGAACGGCCGAACCGAAGCCAGAAGTGCTCCCGATCCTCACGCTCGAAACGGCGATTTCGGGCGAGGATCTTCGCCCGATGCCCGTGCCCTATTCGATCGAAGATGCGACGGCTTACGCGCGCGACCTCCAGAAGGACAACTCACCCCGATTCAACGGCCCCGGTTGCCAGGTTCACCCCGGTTGGATTGCGGCGCGGATGACCCCAATGCTGAAGCATTCATATCAATATGGCCCCTCGATCCATATTCGTTCGCAGATCCAGCACCTGGCGCGTGCGGCAGCCGGCCAGGACTTTACGGCTGCGGGAACGTTCCTGAAGGCGTACGAGCAGAAGGGCCACCACGTGGCCGAGCTCGATGGCTCACTGCTCGCCGAGGACGGGACGGAGTGCGCGCGAATGCGCCACACCACCATCTTCCGAATCCGCCCGCCAAAGGCGTAGGCAGCGAACCCGCCCTTGTGCACAATTTCGTACAAGCCGGGGCTTGCGCCGGGCGGTTATCGTTGTCCGATGGATCCAGAAGCTCAACGAGCACATGTACGCGAGATCTGCCTCGGCTTTCCGGAAACCGAAGAACTGGTCCAGAACCCGGCGCACTCGGCGTTCCTCGTCAACGGAAAGAAATTCTGCTACTTCCTGAACAGCCATCACGGCGACGGCGTGGTTGGGCTGACCTGCAAGACGCTTCCCGGCGTCCAGGCGGCATTGATTGATCTCGACCCTGAGCGCTTCTACCTCCCGGCATACGTTGCCCGCAACGGATGGATTGGGATGCGCCTCGACATCGAGCCCGTCGACTGGGCACAGGCCGCGCAGTTGCTCGAGGAGGCCTACTCGGCAGTCGCGCCAAAGCGGTTGCTCAAGCAATTCGGAACCCTGGGCACATCTCGATGACCCCGGTCGTGGAGGCGCAGGATCTCGTACGCACCTTCGGCAGCCTTCGCGCGGTCGACCGCCTGGATCTGCAAATCGAACGCGGCGAGGTGTTTGGCCTGCTCGGGCCGAACGGCGCCGGAAAGACAACCGCCATCCGGATGCTCGCGACGCTGCTGGCACCGTCGTCCGGTTCGGCGCGTGTTTGCGGGTTCGATGTCACGAGCCAGGCTCGCGAAGTGCGGCGGCGGGTGGGTTACGTGCCCCAGCAGATGGCCACCACCAGGAACCTGCTCACGGGCCGCCAGTGCGTCGAAATGGAAGCCTCGCTTTATCACGTCCCCCGCAACCAGGTGCGAAAACGGGCTGAAGAACTGCTCGAGATCATGGGCCTCTTGCCGAGTGCCGACCGGCGGTTCGTCGAATACTCCGGGGGCATGAAAAAGCGGATCGACCTCGCCTGCGGGCTCCTTCACCGGCCGGAACTGCTGATCCTCGATGAACCGACCCTTGGCCTCGACGTGCAATCGCGCCACCGGGTCTGGGAGCACATCCAGGAACTGCAGGTGCAGGGCTTGACCGTGCTGCTGGCAACGAACTATCTCGACGAGGCGGACCGACTCTGTGGCCGGCTCACGATCATCGACCACGGGAAGGCCGTGGTGGCTGGCGCACCAGCGGAACTGAAGCGCGCCGTCGGCGCCGACATCATCGAGGTCGCTTCGGCGCGTGGAGAGGCATTGGAATCGACCATTGCGGGACAGCCCTGGTTGCAGCGGCTTAATCGCACCGCTTCGGGCGAACTCCACGTTCATGTGACCGATGCGGCCTCGGCGATGCCGGCTCTCATGCGGCTCGCGGCCGATCAGAACATCGAACTCGATCGAGTCACGTACACCCAGCCATCGCTGGATGACGTGTTCCTCCTCCATACCGGCAGAGAACTTCGCGAAGAAGAGGGTGTTGCATGACAGAACAGGTCATTCGCCGTGAACGTGCCGAGGCAGGCGTGGCCGGCGGATCCGCAGTTGCCGACTATGCCCAGGAGGTGATGGCACTGGCGAAGCGCTGGTTCATCGAACTCGGGCAGGAGAAATTGAACCTCGTTTTCACCGTCATCCAACCCGCGATTTGGCTCGTGTTCTTCGGCGTGGGGTTGAGCCGGGCGGTCGATGAGAAGGTGATCGGGACGAGCGACTACACGGGGTTCACACTGCCGGGAATTGTCGCCTTCACCATTGTCAGCGGCGGCGTTGCCGCAGCAATGCCCTTAATCTGGGACAAGGAAGGCGGCTACCTCGACAAGCTAATGAGCATGCCCATTTCGCGCAGTTCGATCATCGTGAGCCGCTTTGTCTACCAGTTCGTCATGTCCACCTTCCAGGTGTTGGCGCTGGTTGCGGTTGCCCTCGTGGGTGGGGTGCACTTCGCCGCTGGCCCGGGCGCTATCCTCGTCATCATCGTGACGGCGGGCCTGCTGTCGCTTGCCGTCACCGCATCGTTTTCGGCCCTGGCCTACTGGGTGCCGGCGCATGGAACCTTTTTCGCCGTGACCGGGTTCATCACGATGCCGCTGCTCTTCATCAGCAATGCATTCGTCCCGCTCGAGGCGCTGCCGCGCTGGATGGAGGTCACCGCCCGCCTTAATCCGCTGACCTACGCCATCGAGGCCATGCGCGTGCCTGTGATTAAAGGTTGGGACGCGGACATCCTTATTTCGCTCGGTGTGCTGCTGGCAGCAGGCCTTGTTTGCCTCGCACTCGCGGCGCAGCAGTTCGGGCGGCAAACCGGCGATCGGGTGAAATAGAGAAGGGAGCCCATGAGGAGCTCCCTTCAGCATTGGCCGACTTCGGACCTAGCGCCCAACTTCGGCAGCGGTCTTCCACTCGCGCATCGCTACATCGCCCGGGCGGTCGATGTGAACCTTGTCGTCCACCGAAGTCACCCAGGAGACGGGGATGTAATGATGCTGCCCAGCATCGTCCTTCGTGAGCTTAATCATGTCGCCCTCGACCCGGTCGACGGTGGCGAACTGTCCGTTCTCCGAACAAACGACGGGCATGTGTTCCTTGATTTTGCTGGTTTCCATGGAAACCTCCTTTCGTGATGGTTTCAACGTACCGAACGGGCAGTTTCGGACGGATCAACCAATCGCGTGGGAAGCTTACAGACGCATTAAGGCGGTCGCGGACTCTAATCGGCGGGGTTGAAAACCTTCAGCCCCGGGAACTTCGCGAAGCCGCGGTCGAAGGTGACGAAGGTTGCGTCGTTTTCGATGGCGAAGGCTGCCAGGTACGCGTCTGAAATGTCTTTCGAACCTGCTCCTGAGCCGACCACGAGTTCCCGGAAGACCGCCCAGTGTCGGGGGCCTGGATGGAGGCGGAAGCCATTCGGCGGCAAGTGAAACCGTTCCACGGCCGAAAATGCCTCGGCCGTGGTGGCCGGCTCCGAAAAGAGAGCCGAGTTCGTTCCAATGCGGATAAACCCGCTTAGCACAACATCCGGCGTGCCGACGATTTCTTTGCCGAGCAGCGCCGCGTCGATCCAATCCCGGGCCAACTCATGTGCAGGCGACTCCTGAAAGTATGCATAGAGCAGCACATTGACGTCAGGAACGAGCAAGCGGCCCTTCGAACTCCTCGATCAGCGCCGAAGTGTCTTCCCAGTCGAACACGCGTCGGGGCTTGCCCGCGCGCGATGGGAAGGACCCCAGGGCCCGGATACGCTCCGTCGACTCACTCGCAAAGCGCAGAAACTCCGACACGGCCTCAGTGTCGGTGGGATCGACCTGTGCCGGCAGCACGATGTTCGCACCCTCCCGGTCACCATCAGCGGATGGAAGATCGTCCAGCTCCTTGCGAAGTGCACGTTCAATCAGCGCGGTCAGCGTTGAGCCGCGGCGAATGGCGGCAATCTTCGCTTCCTTGAGCAGTTCATCGTCTATATTGAGGGTAGTTCGCATACGGGCAGATTAGCATATCGATGCAGATCTGCAGCCACAGGGTCAGGGACGAGCAGAAGGCCCTTCAAGCGCTTCGATCATCTTTCCGTAGCTCGCCGACCAATCAAAGTCCGGGTCAGGTTTGCCTTCCCAGGTTGGCATCGTCCATCGCTTCACTTCGGCGACCTGCTCGGCCGAGGTCGCCCGGCATTCGTGCTTCAGCGCCCTCTCGATGTATTCCGTCAGCGTGATGCCTTCGCGTATCGCCGCGATCTTCGCTTCCTCGAGCAGTTCATCATCGATGTTGAGCGTCGTTCGCATGCAGGCAGATTAGCGCATCGAGGTGTGTCTGCTCCGGTTGTAGGCGGGCGAATTCTGGGTGCCTCGCGTATCATCCGGCCCACTCCATAGCC
Organism: Tepidiformaceae bacterium; assembly: GCA_049662005.1. GTDB lineage: Bacteria > Chloroflexota > Dehalococcoidia > Tepidiformales > Tepidiformaceae > Amarobacter. The sequence continues at coordinate 5,105 of JBATAT010000538.1, read as the reverse complement.
TGAGGGTTCCATGTCCAACCTCTTCGATATTTCCGGCAAAGTCGCCCTGGTTACCGGTGGCTCGCGCGGCATCGGCCTCATGATCGCTCGCGGCTTCGTCGAGGCTGGCGCGAAGACCTACATCTCATCGCGCAAGGCCGACGTCTGCAACGCCGTCGCGGAAGAACTCTCGAAGTCGGGCGAATGCATCTCGATCCCCGCGGATCTCGGGACGGAAGAGGGCTGCCGCTACCTCGCCGATGAAGTGGCCAAGCGCGAAGAGAAACTCCACATCCTTGTGAACAATGCAGGTGCCACCTGGGGAGCGCCGATCGTGGAATACCCGGATGATGCGTTCGACAAGGTGATGAACCTGAACGTGAAAGGCATCTTCCACCTCACGCGGTTCCTGCTGCCCCAACTCGAAAAGGCAGCCACGGCCGCCGATCCAGCGCGCGTCATCAACATCGGTTCAATCGATGGCCTCCAGGCGCCGGCGATGGAGACGTACGCCTACTCAGCGAGCAAGGCGGCTGTCCACCAGCTGACGCGCCACCTCGCCCACAACCTGGCGAACCGCAACATCATCGTGAACGCGATTGCGCCCGGCCCTTTCGAAAGCAAGATGATGCACGAGACGTTGCAGCGCTTCGGGGATAACATCCGCGCCACCAACCCTCGCGGACGGATCGGCGAACCCGATGACATGGCCGGCACCGCGATCTTCCTTTCGTCGAAAGCGAGCGCCTACATCACGGGCGTTGTCATCCCGGTCGATGGCGGAAGTTCAACGCGGCACGGGTAATCAAACGTCGGTGGCGGCATTCGTTGCCTACCAAAAGAAAGGCAAGGATCCGCAATGTCGAGAACTTTTCATCGCGCCGGCGTCGGGGGCGCCATGCTATTCGCAACCGTTCTGATGGTGGTGCTCACCCTGGGTTCATCCGGAGGCGACGCTGCGGCGTTCGAACCTGCGACCAGAACCTGGACCGGCGCGGGTGCGAACAGCAACTGGAACAACGCGGCGAACTGGAGCGACGCCGTGCCGAAGCCGGGCGACATCCTTGTGTTTCCCGAAGGTGCCCTTCGCAAGGCCAATATGAACAACTTCGCGCCCGGAACATCATTCACCCAGATCCGCGTGGAAGGCACTGGGTATAGTCTCCTCGGTAACCGCGTCGTCATCACCGACCGCGTGGAACACGCGCCCGGGCCCGGCGATGCCAACAACCTCGCGGTTGTCATCGATGGTCCGGCTGAACTGTACGTCAACTCCGGGACACTCAATGTCCTCGAGGCGAACCTCTACACCGGTACGACATTCGTGAACGGCGGCACCCTGCACGCCGGCAGCAGCAGTGCGTTTGCTCTCTCCCAGCTAATCGACCTCTTCTCCGGGACGCTTACGCTTGCGCCCGGGGTGAACATGTTCAACGACATTATCATCGGCGGCCCCGCGAACCCGGTGGTGATGGCTCTCGGTTCGAGCCAATGGCAGGGCGACTTCGTCATGCTTGGTGATGGCGAAGTCGATGTGGAGGCGGGTGCCACCTTCACGATTTCGGGCACAGTTGGGGGATCGCTGCCATTAGTGAAGACCGGGCTTGGAAGGCTCACCATGAGCGGCATCAACACGCTCTTTTTTGCCACTATCGAGGTGCGCGAAGGCGTTCTCCGCGCGACCCGCGCTGAGGCGTTTGGCGGTGCGATCGAGGGTACGAAAGTCTCGGACGGCGCCACGTTGGAACTGGAAACAATGGGTCTCCCGGGAGAGCAACTCGAAATCCGGGGCGCCGGTTTCGAAGGCATGGGGGCGCTCCGCCACCTCAGTGGCATCAGCAATATCGGAAACGTCTTCGTGGCCGACGACGCGAAGATCCAGGTCGATAATGGCACTCTGCGACTGACGAACGGCCTCGACGGCGCCGGCGAAAGCACCATTCTCGACCAGGCAGGTGCAGGCCGACTCGAACTCGAGAGCAATGGGAATTTCGACGGCATCCTCAGGGTCAACGACGGAGAGCTCGCTGTACGCGGCACGCTCTTGTGCGAAGTCAGAATCGATGGCGGTATCGTGACGGGTGATGGCGAGGTGGCGGACCTCACGGTCACGGTCGGGACGGTGAAGCCAGGGGTTGATGGCGTCGGCACGCTTTCGGTCGAGGGCGACTTCTACATCAGCAACAACGCGGCGGCAGAGTTCCGTTTGCAGGATTCGCCCAAACGCGGATCAATTCGCGTCGCTGGCGCCGTCGAAATCGACGACGCCGGCCTCACGTTAACCATCGACGGCCCGATACCGCTGGGGAGCACCTTTGCCCTTATCAAAAACGAGGGTGGCGGTGCGATCGTTGGGAAGTTCAGCGCGGTGCCACAAGGCACGCCCATCTTCGTGTTCGGTGAGGAGTTCGCAGTGAGTTATGCGGGCGGCGTCGGCGACGACGATTTCGTCCTCACGCGAAGCGGCAAACCGTACAACACTTCGGCTTCGTACTTCCCACCTCCCGCCACAGTGGCAAAGGATTCTGAATTCGAAGTTACCTTCCTCCTTTTCAACCTTGGCAGCACCGACGTTGCTGGCCCGTACGCCGAGATCCCCATCCTGCAAGGCCTGGTGTTCGCCGGGTTCGATGCGCTTGAAGGGTGGAACTGTGTCGCACCAGGCATTGGCACAACCGGGGGCGGACTCGTGTGTGATCGCGCGACGTGGGCACCGACCGGGCCAACCGCTGGGGTGGAACTCCGCGTGCGCTACCGCGCAACCGGAGCGGTGGGATCAGTTGCCACGGTGAAGGTCGTCCTCGGCCATTCTGGCACCGAAGTGGATGCCCAGGACAACAGTAAGGAAGCGACGATCACCATCGGTCCAGCAGACCCCAGGCCGTTCAAACTGCGCCTGCCATTCCTGGCGAAGGACGGGACGAACTAGATTTCCTTCGCCCGCACCGCCATGGCCGGCACCGCCATCTTCCTCTCGTCGAAAGCGAGCGCCTACATCACGGGCGTTGTCATCCCCGTCGATGGCGGAAGTTCAACGCAGCACGGGTAACCTCTTCCCACCCGCCGTATACTCCGGCCCATGGCTACGTTTGAACATATCGAGATCGACCGCGTAGGGACCGATGGGCGCGTCGCGCGAATCACCCTCAACCGACCGGAGAAGATGAACTCCCTCTCCCAGGAGCTCCTCTTCGAATTCTGGGATGCGCTCCACGACCTGGAGGCAGACGATTCTGCCCGCGTCATCATCGTCCGAGGCGCCGGCCGCACATTCAGCGCCGGCTACGACCTGACTCCAGCGCGCGGCGGCGCCGATGGCGTGGTCCGCCGCTACAAGGGAGTCGACGACCAGAAGCGCCGGTTGCTCATGGGCACGCGCACGGGCATGCAGCAGATCACCGATATCCACATGTACTTCTGGAACATGGCGAAGGTCACCATCGCCCAGGTCCACGGCTACGCGCTCGCGGGCGGCTGCGAACTGGCGATGATGGCCGACCTCGTAGTCGCAGCCGAAGACGCCCAACTCGGACACCCCGGCCTTCGCGGCCTGGGCACCAGCCGCACTGGCGTCATCTGGCCGCTCGTCATCGGCATGCGCAAGGCCAAGGAGCTCTACTACACGGGCGATTCCATCAGCGGCACCGAAGCGGAACGGATCGGCATGGTCAATTACGCCTGGCCGAAAGAGGACCTCGAATCGAACACGATCGGCCTGGCCGATCGGCTCGCCAACGCGAACGCAGACCACCTCGCCATCCTCAAACTCAACATGAACCGCTTCTACGAGAACATGGGTATCTACTCGTCGGTCCGCAGTTCGACCGATATGGATGCCATGGGACAGATGACGAGCTTCAGCTACGCCTGGCAGGACAAGATGCGCGAGAGCACCGAGGCCGGCACCGGGCTGAAGGGTGCTCTCGATTGGCGCGAAGGCATGTATCGCAAGCCCACCCCGGGCCTGAAGCGATGAACAGTCTGAAGATTGGCGTTCATTCGTCGTCGTTCACAGCCCAGTCCACCGTCGACGCGATCATCGCCGCCGAGAAGGCCGGCATCGAGTGTGCCTGGCTCACCGTCGGCGGCATCGCTCCGGACCCGTTCGCGATTTTCGCCGCGGCTGCGCAGCACACGAAAAACATCCTGTTCGGTACGTCCATCGTCCCGACCTTCCCGCGACATCCACTCGCGATGGCCCAGGGTGCTCTCGCGGTCGATTCGCTCGCCCCAGGACGGCTCCGCCTCGGCGTTGGCCCGAGCCACAAACCCGCGATCGAAGGCACCTGGGGCATCCCGTTCGAACGCCCGCTGGAACACCTCCGCGAGTACCTGACCATCCTTCGTTCAATTCTGGAAACCGGCGAGGTCAACTTCGATGGAAAGCGGATGTCGGCGCACGCCCGCAGCGGTGGCCCGACGAAGGTCACGCTGATGGCCTCAGCCCTGCGCACGAACGGTTTCCGCCTCTGCGGTGAACTGGCCGATGGCGCGATCTCCTGGAACTGCCCGTTGCCCTACCTTCGAGACGTCGCCGTGCCCGCCCTAAAGGAAGGCGCCGCGAAGGCTGGCCGGCCCGTACCACCTCTCATCGCCCATGTCCCCGTGGTCGTCTCCGAAGACCTCGAGGCCGTCCGTGCCGGGAGCCAGCGCCAGATCGGGTTCTATCCGAAGGTCCCGTTCTATTCCCAGATGCTCCAGGATGCGGGCTTCCCGGAGGCGAAGGATGGCGAACTCAGCAACCGGATGATCGACGCGCTCGTGGTTCACGGCTCGCCCGACCAGGTGAAGGCACGCCTGCGCCAGCTGCCCGAATTCGGCGCCAGCGAACTGCTCGCGATGCCCGTCATCCCTCCGGGCGACACAACGGCGATGGAACGCACGCTGGAGGTCCTGGGCGAACTCGCCAACGAGTGATGCGCGGATGGCGCCTGATATGGTGCCGAGGGAAATGCCTAATTGAACCTGAGACTGGCGACCATGCCCCTCGGCGGGCAATGGCGTTGATGCCAAGGCCGTAGGAATTGCGAAATGGCGGCCCCTCGCCGCCATTTGTCTTTGCTCTGGTTCACCGCTTACCGGTAGGTTTGGTAGAGTCCCGCGCGCGCTTTCGCGGCGTCGAGTGA
>JBATAT010000537.1:0-4656 GCA_049662005.1 Tepidiformaceae bacterium | reverse complement strand
GTGGAGAGCCGTTCACAAGCAGCGGGCTAAACCATGCGTTTCCGCAAGCTGATTACTCTTGAAGCGGCCCCTACGCACTTCGAAAGAAAGCAAGGAAGCAGATGAACCTCACCGGACCCCTCATCGTCAACGTGAATAGCGCGAATCCACCGGCGCTTGACGCCTTCTATCGCGAGATCATTGGCCTTAAGCCGAACATGGACATGGGCGAGCACGCACTAACGGCAGCGAACACCCCGTTCATCATCGACGGGCACAGCGAACTGAAGGGAAATGCAAAAGAACCGCCGAGGACGATATTCAACTTCGCGGTCGATGACGTGGAGAAAGAGAAGGCGCGGCTTGAAGCTGCGGGCGTAAAGTTCCTCGGGCCGCCCTCGAACGAACCGATCTCATTCGCGACGTTTGTCGATCCCGATGGAAACTACGGCCAGATCTTTAGCATGGCGGGCGCACCCGCAGGGCTGGAGATGTTCGCGCTCATGCGGACAAGCCCCGATCCCGAACGCATGCGCGCGTTTTACCGCGACGTCGTCGGGCTTTCCGATGACTTTCCGGATCTCGGCAACCCGTTCATGGCAAATGGGACTTCGATTTACATCGGCGATCACAGCGAGGTCCGGGGCCAGGCCCAGGAACCGCCGCGCGTGCTTCTCAACTTCGTCGTCGATGACCTGGCCGCGGAGCAGAAGCGGATCGAGGGGCATGGGGTGAAGTTCATCCGGACCGCCGGCCGCGAACCATGGGGCGGCGTTATTTCCACCTTCCCGGACCCGGATGGCAACTACCTGCAGTTGATGGAGTTCAACTTTGGGTAGATAGCTGCGCTGAAACCCGACGTGTTTTGTCGCGATTTGTTGGTATCCATAACCGATGGATTCCATGAATGTCGTATCAAGGATCGGGCGACGCGACGATAACGAATGGAGCGGCTATTCTAATTCGTCTACGGTGCCCCCGGGATCGCACCGGGCGGGCATACTCACCCCGCCGACTTGTCCCGCCGGGGCCATCCCTAATTGGAGTCCAAAGGTCATGAAAGTCGTCTTTTTCGAAGACGTAGAAGGCACCGCGATGGTTGGCGATGTGAAGGAAGTCAAGAACGGCTTCGCTCGCAACTTCCTTCTGCCTCGCGGCGTCGCCGGTTCCACGTCGAAAGATAATCTCCAGCGCGCGAATTCCCTCGCTCAGAAGGAAGCGCGCCGCCAGGAAAAACTCGACCTCGAGGCAAAGAGTGTCGCCGACAAGCTGGATGGTTACACGCTCACCATCGAAGCGCGCGTCGGCGAAACCGGTCACCTCTTCGGGTCCGTCACCAACCGTGATATCGCGGAGCAGTTGACGAGTTACGCCGGACAGGAGATCGATTCGAAGATCGTGCTCCTCGCCGAGCCCATCCGAGAGATCGGCGCCCGCCAGGTCAGCATTAAGTTCACGCGCAACGTGTCCTCCGAAGTCACGGTGGACGTTGTTCCGGACGAAGCGTCGAAGCCTGTCGTCGAGAAGTTCCTCGCCGAGAAGGCTGCCCAGGAAGAGGCCGATGCGAAGCTGGCCGCCGAAGCCAAGGCGCGCGCCGAAGCAAAGGCTGCTGAAGACGCCGCCATGGCAGAACTCGCCGGCGATTCGGAAGCATCCGAATCCGACGCTGAAGCAAGCGACGAAGAATAGCCGGGGAAGGAGGAAGACAGGGACCGAGGCCACAATTCGCTCAGCGCATTAGGGCTGTCTCCGGTTTCCTCCGCACCCCATGACCCTCGCACCGCTCGAACGTCTCCCCCCGCATGACATCGAGGCAGAGGAAGCTGTCATTGCTTCCCTCATGGTCGATCCACAGGCCATCCTCTCCGTCCAGGGCGTTATCAAGGCTCCCGACTTCTTCCGCGAGAAGAATGGCTGGGTCTACGACGCCTGCATCGCCCTCTGGAACCGTGACGAAGTGGTCAACCAGATCACGGTCGCGCACGAGTTGGCAACGAAGGACCGGCTCGAAGATGTCGGCGGACAAACGTTCCTTGCTGATGTGATTCGCCGGCTGCCTACATCGCTCGGGGCGGAGTTTTATGCGCGCATCGTCAAGCGCGATTCGATGTACCGCGGCCTGATTCACGCGGCGACCGGCATCCTTCAGATGGCCTACGAGGCCCCGGCCGAGATCGACGACGTGTTTTCGAAATCGGAGGGGTTGCTCCAGCGCATCCGCGGCGGCGAGAACTTCCGCGATTTTGTCCACATTCGCCAGCTGCTCGATGCGTACCTCGACCAGGATCCCGACGAGATCGAGCGTATCGAGCTCTCGGCGATTCGCACCGGTTTCAGCGACCTCGACACACTGCTGAGCGGCCTGAAGCGCTCCGACCTGATCATCGTCGGTGCACGCCCGAGTGTCGGTAAGTCCAGCTTCGCGCTCGGCATCGCGCGCAATGCCGCGATCGAACAGCGGGCGAACGTTGCGTTCTTCTCGCTCGAGATGTCTTCGGAGCAGTTGGCGATTCGTCTCCTCTCGGGCGAATCGGGTGTCGACAGCAATCGCCTGCGCCTGGGCCAGAACACGCAGATCGAAGAGCGCCGCGTGGTTAACGCCGCCGGGCGCCTCTCGGAAGCGAACATCTGGTTCGATGATTCGCCGATGCTGACAGCGGCCGAATTGCGGGCCAAGGCTCGTCGCCTTGCCGGCGAAGCGAAGCAACTCGACCTGATCGTGATCGACTACCTGCAGCTGATGCAGGGTGAAAGCCAGACCGGCCGGGAGAACCGTGTCCAGGAGATCAGCTACATTTCGCGAACGTTGAAGGGGCTCGCGCGGGAGCTCGATGTGCCGATCATCGCGCTCGCCCAGCTCTCCCGGGCAATCGAGAACCGCCACCCGCGGACACCCATGCTCTCGGACCTTCGCGATTCGGGTTCGATCGAACAGGATGCCGACATCGTGATGTTCCTCAGCCGCGAGGAACTGTACGTGACGCCGGAGCAGTGGGCCGAACAGCACCCGGACCTCCCGGAAAGCGCCTACCCAAAGGGAGTCGCACAGGTGAGCGTCGCGAAACACCGCAACGGGCCCACGGGTACGGTGGAACTGCGCTTTCGCGAACGTCTGGCAAAGTTCGAAGACTGGGTCCTCCGCACCGATGACTTCCCTGAATAGCCTCGTGGCCCCGGGGGAACTAGCGAACAGAGGAGAAACCGAGTGCGAGGCGTCGTGCGCTAACGTCCTGGTCGAGGCGAGAGCATGACTGACTTCACGGGCTTTCCCGGCATTGGCAAAGCGACGGCCATCCCCAACCTCTTTTTCTCGGCAGTGCTGCCGGAACTGGATACGCCGGGCTCCTTGCTCGCATTTCTCTGGGTGAGCCGCCTCGCCCAGGAACAACGCGCCGACCAGCGTTGCACTTCGGAAGAGGAGATCTGGCGCCAGCCGGCGGCACAAAAGAGCTTCGAACAGTTCGGGGGCGGACGAAAGGGGCTGACCGTGGGCCTGCAGTCCTGTCTCCAACTCCGAGCACTGCTCGGGATCCGCCTGCGTGGCGCGAGCGTGGATGAGGCACTCTACTTCCCCAACGACCCGATATCCCGCCGGACGATAGCGCGCGCCCGAGCGGGCGAGATAAGTCTCCGGCCAGAAACGAGTGTCGTCCCGATCGAGCCAGCCGAAGTGCGGCCGGGGATTTTCCGGCTCTACGAAGAGCACATTGGTACGATCACGCCGATGGTTGGCGATCGCCTTGTCGAAGCGGAAGACACGTATCCTGCGAATTGGATCGTCGATGCCTTCCGCGAAGCGGCCGAACTGAATGCGCGGAACTGGCGCTACATCGAAAAGATCCTGAAAAACTGGGCCGAGGAGGGCCGTCCCAATGAAACGCCTGGGCGAGATTCTCTCGAAGACCGTAAACGTCGATATCTCGGAGGCGCACTCAGACCTCGCGGCTGAAGCGACGGCCGACCTCGACGGTGTCTGCCCGCTTTGCAAAGGCGCTGGCTTCGTGCGCCGTTCGCTCCCGGTTGATCACCCGCGATTTGGGAAGGCGGAACCGTGCAGCTGCGTGATGAACGAGGAAGAGCACGTTCGCCGGAACCGGCTGGAGCGCATGAGCAACCTCGGGGCGCTGACGCGGTTCACGTTCGAAAGCCTGGTGCCCACGGGCCGCCACGGCGAGAGCGGCTGGTTCGAAACGGCCTACAAGGCCGCGCGAGAGTATTCGGCAGAACCAGAAGGGTGGCTGGTCTTCACCGGTTCTTCGGGAAGCGGCAAGACCCACCTGGCCGCGGCCATTGCAAACGACCGGATTAGCGCGGGCGAACCGGTGCTGTTTATGGTCGTCCCGGACCTGCTCGACCACCTCCGCGCCAGCTTCGACCCGGAAGACGACGACATGGGCTTCGAACAGCTTTTCGAACAGGTGCGAAATACGCCGCTGCTCATTCTCGACGACGTCGACACCGGTGGCGGGACGGCATGGGCGCGGGAGAAATTGTTGCAGGTGGTGAACCACCGATACAACGCCAGCTTGCCGACCGTGTTCACGACAACGACGCGCCCTCAACAGCTGGATGAACGGTTCGCGACGCGCCTCTGCGACGAAGGGATGTCGCGCGTCCTCGTGCTCGACGCCGAGGTGAGAGGCGGCTACAGCCAGGTGGGTGGGATGACGCGGGAGC
>JBATAT010000536.1:0-4397 GCA_049662005.1 Tepidiformaceae bacterium | reverse complement strand
ATTCCTCCCAGCGCCACCGCGATAGCCACCGCCACCTCGGCGCCCCCCACCCAACCGGCGGCAACTCAGCCGCCCGCCACCCAGGCACCCGTTCCGACCGCGACGCCTACCACGCCTCCAGTGAGCGGCAATCCAGCCTCAGCCAGCGTTGGTGTTTCCGAAACCGGTGGTTTCTACTGGTCTCCCTCTTCCGTCGCAATCGCGCCGGGCGGCAGCGTGACCTTCTCCTGGAGCGGCGGAGCAGCCCACAACCTCACCGTCCCCGCCCTGGGGTTCAGCGGGCCCATAGGCACCTCGGACAGCGAAACCGTGGCCTTCCCGAGCCCTGGAACCTACAAGTTCAGCTGCGTCGTCCACCCAACCACGATGAACGGCACAGTGACCGTTCAGTAGGCGCAGGCGCTTGCGGCCTCGCTCGTGTGGGGAGGGTTAGTAGCGGCCGCCCAGCTTCGAATGATCCCAGCTGTAGATGTCCACCGGGTTAATCTTGACGACAACCCGCTTGCTGGCCACCTTCAACGCCGCCTCCGGCGTTTCCGTTGGCACCGGGATGCCGTTGTATTTCGCGCCGACCAGGCCCATAACCTTCGCGGTAAACGGTGTGTCCTCAAGCAGTTCGGCCTCACCCTCGATCACCAGGCCCTTGAGCTCGGCGTATCCTTTGCCGGATTCCAGCATGCAACTGATCTTCGGGTCGCGGCGGAGGTTGAGGATCTTCTGGCTCTTGCCGAACGTGGTGAAGTGAATCTTCCCGTCGATCACCACGTACCACATGGCAACCAGGTGCGGGAAGCCCTTATGGCCGTTCGATGCAACTTGCAGCGTCCAGCTCTCTTCGAGGACCTTCTGCTGCTCTTCTTCGGTGAGTGCGATTGCGCCGCGGCGGCTTGGCATGAATTTGCTCCGGGTGTCTAGAATCTGTGCGCACAGTAGAGCCGCTCCGGGCGGCCACTGCAAGGAGCAACCGATGTCTTTCGAACACAGCAACGGCTCGCGTGAAATCCAGGACCGCTTCGATACCCGCCGTCTCGCCGACGCGATCACCTCACGAACCCTGCAATCCGTCATCTCCTCTCGCGATGCGGACTTCATCGGCCGCATGGACATGTTCTTTATCGCCAGCCAGGGGCCCGATGGTGGTCTCGACTGTTCCTACAAAGGGGGCGAACCCGGGTTCGTGAAGGTCGTCGATGATCACACCATCGCCTTCCCGAACTACGACGGCAACGGCCAGTACATGACCGGCGGGAACATTCTCGAGACCGGAAAAGTCGGCCTCCTCTTTATCGATTTCCAGAACCAGTGGCGAATTCGCCTCAACGGCACTGCTACCATCGACTTCGACGATCCGCTTGCTGGCGAATGGCCGGGTGCCCAGTTCGTCGTCCGCGTCGCCGCCGAAGAGGTCTTCCCCAACTGCCAGCGCTACATCCACAAGATGGAAACGGTCGAACGGTCGGTCTTCGTGCCCCGTTCTGATACCCCGGCGCCCGATCCCGATTGGAAGGACCACTTCGAAGACGCACTCCCGGCCGAGCAGCAGAAGCGTCGTGCCGCCAACCAGCCGTAGCCGTTTCCTTCTGCACCATCACCGGTAGACTTCGGAGCATGAGCAAGAACGACAAAGCACGCGCCATCGTCCCCGAACCCGGCAAGCAAGTTGATATCCGCGACTACGATCCGGATTCCACCGGCGATATCGATAAGGACGACGCAAAGGAGGATATCCAGGACCTTCGCGTGCGCCTCGGCGAACTGCAGGATCTGCTCTATGCCGACGAGCGATATGCCGTCCTTGTCGTGCTCCAGGGCATCGATACGGCGGGTAAGGACAGCACCGTCAACAGCGTCTTCCAGGATATCGGACCCATCGGCTGCCGCCTCGAAAACTTTAAGGTGCCCACGCCGGAGGAACTCGCGCACGACTACCTCTGGCGTTATCGAAAGGTCACTCCGGAAAAGGGGCACATCACCATCTTCAATCGCTCTCACTACGAATCGGTGCTCGTCGAACGCGTCAAAGAGATCGTCCCGAAGAATGTCTGGGAGAGGCGCTACGACGATATCAACGAATGGGAAGACTATCTCGTTCGCAACGGCACCATCGTCATCAAGTTCTTCCTGATGATCTCGAAGGATGAGCAGCGGGAGCGTCTCCAGGAGCGCGTCGACAATCCTCGCAAACACTGGAAGTTCCGCATGGGCGACCTCGATGACCGCAAGCTCTGGGACGAATACATCGAGGCCTACAGCGACGTCATCACGAGGTGCAACACGAAAGCGGCGCCTTGGCACGTTGTTCCGTCAGACCACAAGTGGTACCGCGATGTCATCGTCGCCCGCGCGATGATCGAAAGGCTTGAAGCACTCGAACTCCGCTACCCCGCCGCCGACCCCGCAATTCTCGGCCTGAAAGTCGAGTAGGGACGCCCGCCAGAGTGCGCACGCTCTGGACGCGAACGCGTCGACGATCAGTCGGTTCCATCACTGGCGACTAATGCCCCCACCAGTTGGAAGCCCAGTGCCGGGCCAAGGTCGACGTCCACCCGTTGACTCCCCACGGCGAACACCGGTTGTTGAAGCGCCAGCCGCTTCGAACCTACGAAATAGAGCATGACCGCATCGCCGGCCGTCCCGCAGCCCGGGCGCGCTCCCGCTGGGAGCACATCGACCACGTACACGGTGGTCCCGGCGTCCTCTGCGGGCACACCCGGCCCATCGACCGCCACTTTGGTGGTCGCCTCCCCGCATGCGACTCCGTGCACGAGCGCGATCACCTGTTGCTCCGGAGGATCGAGGTTCACGCCATCCACCGAGACTCGGCCATAGGGCCAGAAGAAATCCGGTTGTGGCGGTTCAATCGCCCCGGCGGCACGGTTACCGGAGAAGGCGCAGAACGCCAAAACGAGCATTCCTACCCCGACGGCCCACGTCTGGCGCCGTCCGGGGATGAAATGCTCGTTCCGTTCCGCGTTCACGCGGCGAATCTTAGTTGATGCCGTCCTTCGCCACATGCGGCAGGCGGTTCTTCGGCGTCAGGGTTGGCCCAAGGCCGGTTAGATCCTTTGGCGCCGGGCCGGGTCCAGTCCATGCTGCAGTATCGGTGCCAAGCCGGCGAGGCCCGACGAAGTAGAACTGCACTGTCCGGCCCGCTTTTCCACAGCCCTTGATCTGGGCATCGGCGACAACATCCACCACGTAGACGATGCCACTGGTGTCGGTCGCTGTAACGCCATCGCCACAGACCGTCGAAGCGGAACCATCGTTCACGATAGCGATGACCGTATCGCCCTGGGTGATACCGGCGGGAACCTTGCCGTAGTACGTTGTTGGCGGAGGTGGCGGGAAATCTGCCGCCGAAACCATCGCCGGAATCGCTGCCACAGCCACTGCGACCGCGCCAATTCCGAGGAGAATCGCTCGTTTCATGGTGCCTCACTCGCGGGGCTCCGTGGCCCCATTGCTTGCAGCGTATGAGTGCCTTCTTATGCAGGCAAGGCGGGAGCACTCCGTTGCCCGCCACGCGCTCCAACTGTTTACTGACAGTTTACAGCAGCATCAACGGAAAGTCGGTGCATTTCGTGAAGAACTTCCGTAAATCCATCGCACCAGTGGTTCGCCCCATCCGCCGATGCTTTACCTTCATCGGCAGGTCACGCCGCCGCGGACGCTACCTTCGCGATGGCATCGAAGGCATCGCCATGGAACTTCGCACAACCACCAATGCCCACGTCCAGGTCTTGCGCGAGTTCGGCGCCGCGGTCGGCGACGGCGTTTCGATCCATGGGCCCATCCACATCGTTAACGCCGACGGCGACTTCTCCAACCTTCGCATCGGCGACCGCGCCCACCTCGGAACAGATGTGCTCATAGACCTTGCGGACACTGTCGCGATCGAAGAGAACGCCACCCTTTCGATGCGCTGCAGCATCGTCACCCACATGGATGTCGGCCCCGGTCCGCTGAAGGAGCGCAGGCCGCGTGCGCAGGGTCCTGTTGTCATTGGTACCGGCGCCTACCTCGGTATTGGCGCCACCATCCTCCATGGTGTCACCGTCGGCGCCGAGGCAACGATCGGCGCTCATGCGCTCGTCGATCGCGATGTCCCCCCCGGGGCAACGCTCCTCGCTCCCCGCGCACGCAGCGCCGGCCAGGTCGACCTCCGATGATCGCCCCGGATGCCGAGCGCCGCGGCCGAATCCTGATCGTCGGCCTTCCGTTTTTCGGCAAGATGCTTGCCGGCGATCTGTCAGCGATCGGCTGGAAGGCAGAGTATTTCGCCCACCCCGGGCGAAGCGCCGCTGGCTGGGCACGAGTCGCGAAAGCCGCCGCCCGTGCCGATATCGTCTACCTCATCGGCAGCCGGATCGACCGTTCGTCGCCCCAGGACTGGCTGC
>JBATAT010000535.1:0-1612 GCA_049662005.1 Tepidiformaceae bacterium | reverse complement strand
TCAGCATCCAGCACCTCTTCCACGAAGAGGCCGAACGCCGCTGGCTCCAGGCTGGTCTGATCGGCCTCCACGTTGTTGCCTATGCGGTGCTCCTCTATTTCATTGGCTGGCCCTGGGCTCTGCCGTTCGCGCTCATTCACCAGGGCACGTTCGGTCTTTACAACAGCTCTGTCTTCGCTTCGAACCACAAGGGCATGCCCGTCATCCAGGAGCGCATGGACTTCCTGCGCGAGCAGGTTCTCACCTCACGGAACGTTTCCGGCCATCCGCTTACCGACTTCTGGTATGGCGGCCTGAACTACCAGATCGAACACCACCTCTTCCCCACGATGCCCCGCTGCAACCTGCGCAAGGCCCAGCCAATCATCGAGGCGTTCTGCAACGAGCGCGGGATCAGCTATCACTCCACGGGCCTTTTCAAGTCCTACGGTGAAGTCCTCGTTCATCTGCACAAGGAAAGCGCTTCGCTGCGGCGGAACGCTCCCGCACAGGTCTAGCAGAGTCCACCGCTAACGCGAAACGGGCACCGGTTACGCAACCGATGCCCGTTTCGGCGTTTGTGCTCACCAACCCGTCTTAGCTCTCCTCGTTCACGATCTTCACAATCCGGCCGAGGTTCTCTAGCCGCTGTTCCATCGTTGAACCTTCTGGCTGGACCCGGATCGTGTTGACCCCGGCGTCGCGGTGCTTCCGCACGCGCTCGCGCACCATCTGCTCGGTGCCGATGAGGTTCGTCTGCAGCACCATTTCGTCCGGCACGAGCGCCGTCGCCTCGTCGCGCTTTCCATCCAGCCAGAGCTTTTGCACCGCGACCGCCTCGTCGGCATAGCCAGCCCGGCGATAGGCGGCATTGTAAAAATTGTGCTGGCGCGAACCCATCGCCCCAAGCGTGAACGCCAGCCCGGGCTTTCGCGGCGCGATCAGCTTGTCGATGTCGTCACCGAAGGCAACCACGCCCGCCGCCGCCTGGATATCCACATCCGCGAGCGACCGGCCTGCCTTTTCAGCGCCCTTGCGAATGTGGTCGAGGAACACGTCAGCGTGTTCCGGCATGAATGATGTCCCGATCCATCCGTCGGCGATCTCCCCCGTGAGCTCGAGCGACTTCGGCCCAAGCGTCGCCAGGTAGATTGGGAACTGCGCCGGCGGCGCCGAAGTCTTTAGCGCCTTGCCTTCACCTCCGGGCAGCGGCAACTCGTAGTAGTCGCCCTTGTACGCCACGCGCTCGCCCCGTGAGGCCATTCGCACGATGTTTACTGCGTCGCGAATCCGGGGCAGCGTGTGCGCGAAGGGCACGCCGTGCCACCCTTCCACCACCTGCGGCCCGCTTGCTCCGAGCCCAAGTGTGAACCGCCCACCCGACATCGAGTTAAGGGCCATCGACGTCATCGCCATCATCGCGGGCGAACGTGAACCAAGCTGGAGGATGCCTGTCCCGAGTTTGATCGTCTTCGTCTTCCCCGCGAGGTACCCGATCGGCGTTGCCGCGTCGAACCCCCACGTCTCGGCCGTCCACACCGAATCTACGCCGAGCTTCTCGGCCTCCTGAACGAACTGCGCAGAGCGCTCCCAATCGGGGCCTCCACCAAAACCAATGCCAACCTTCATCGAA
>JBATAT010000534.1:0-2417 GCA_049662005.1 Tepidiformaceae bacterium | reverse complement strand
CCCACGGTTGCCGTCGCAACCGACCGCGAGCAGGTCGGCTACACGCTCGCCGAAGGACGCTCGGCCGGCGATATCGGCAAGGACCTCGAGAATCTCGGCGTCATCAAATCAGGGCAGCAGTTCGAATTCCTCGTTAGTCTCATGGGTGTGCAGCGCTCGCTGAGCACCGGAGACTACCTGCTCGCGAAAAACTCTTCGGCCCTCACCGTTGTCCGCGAACTGAGCGTGAAAGACGCGGTCCCGGTCCTGAAGGTAACCTTCCCGGAAGGCATCCGGATCGAGGAAATGGCGCTCATCGCAGAGGAAGCCGGCTTCGGTACCCGCGAAGAATTCATTGCTGCCGCGGCCGATGCCCAGGTGCCGCCGGGATTCATCGAGGCCTTCCCGCCGGGCGCCACCCTCCAGGGCTATCTCTTCCCCGATACCTACATCATGCCGGTGGGCTCCACTCCCGCGGATTTGATCGCCTACATGCTCAGCACCCTCGAAGTGCGATTCACGCCCGAACTCCGCGCCGCGGCAGCCACCCACGGCCTGAACACCCACCAGGCGCTCACGCTTGCCTCCATCGTCGAGCGCGAAGCCGTCCTCGAAACGGAACGCCCACGAATCGCCGGGGTGTTTTACAACCGCCTGGCGGCGAGTAGCACTCTTGGCGCCGACCCAACCGTGCAGTTTGCAGTTTCCCTGGTCGCTGGTTCGGTGGAAAAGTTCGGCTTTTGGAAGAAAGAACTGACGCTCGATGATCTCGCGATTGAGTCCCCGTACAACACGTATAAGTTCGCCGGCCTCCCGCCTGGCCCGATTGCGAACCCCGGGTTGGCATCGATCACGGCGGTCGCCAACCCGGAAGCCACGGACTTCTATTACTTCGTCGCAGACGCGAGGGCCGGCGATGGCTCGCACGTTTTTGCAGTCACCCTCGCTGAACACGAACAGAATATCGCCCAGTACGGCGCGCCATGAGCCGCCGAGCCGGGATCATCGGCCACCCCGTAGGGCATTCGCTCTCCCCCGTCTTCCAGGCGGCCGCCTTCAAGCACTGCGGCCTCGACGTTCGCTATGAGTCCTGGGACACCACGGCTTCCGGCCTTCAAGCGCGCCTGACCGCCCTGCGCGCGCCCGACGTTCTTGGCGCGAACGTGACCATCCCGCACAAAGAGGCCGTCATCCCCCTCCTCGATGAACTCGGTGGGCAGAGCGCTCGCGTTGGCGCGGTCAACACGATTGTGAACCGCGATGGGCGCCTCTTCGGGTTCAACACGGATGGCCCGGGCTTCGTTGCTGCCCTCAAAAACGAAGCCGGCTTCGACCCCTCCGGGAAGTCCGTGCTACTTCTTGGTGCGGGAGGTGCGGCCCGGGGGATCGCCTTCGCGCTGGCGGAGGAACGAGCCGCCGAAATCCGAATCTGGAACCGGACCCCAGAACGCGCAGAACGGCTCGTTTCCGCCGTAGCGACTGCCGGAGCAACCGCCGAGACCGCCCGAACGCCCGATCCCACGGGTTACGATTGCATCGTGAACTGCACCTCGCTGGGAATGGCAGGCACCGGTACTGAAAGCGAGCCCGCCTGCGACTTCGCCGCTGCCCACGCGGGTGCACTGGCGGTCGATATCGTGTACAGGCCCGAGGAGACCGCCTTCCTCAACGCCGCGAAGAGCTCCGGACTCAAAACGCTCGGCGGCCTGCCGATGTTGATCTACCAGGGTGCCCTGGCATTCGAACTCTGGACCGGCGTGCGGGCGCCCATCGACGTGATGTTCGAGGCCGCGCGGCAGCATCTCCGCGAGCAGCCATCATGATCGTGATTGGCGTCATCCTCTTCGCGATCATCTTCCTCGGCGTTGGCTGGGCAGTATCGACTGAGATGTTCCAGCACCGCGCCTGGCGCCGCCGGGTTGAATCAGGCGATACCGATATCGTCGCCGCACTCATCGAAGAGGCCCTTGCAATTTGGCGCCGCGGAAGGCCACCCAGAGGGACGCCCGCGAGCCTCTGGGCCGGCGTCCAGGCCGCCCAGCTGGTCGCGGTCGAACCCCACGGTGTCACGCTCTCGACCTCTGCCGAAGGCGACTTTCGGACCGAAGGCGGTACCCGCGTACAGGTAGCGTCGGCCCTGGACGAAGCCATCGCGCTCGCGGCACGGCTCCTCGACATGATCATGTACGATGTGCCCAACCTTCGGCTGGGTTACACCCGTGTCGATGTGTACTCCACCTTCACCGGAGCTGATGGGACGCCGTCACAGTTGCCGATCCTGACTGCAACTGCTGACCGCGCCACCGCCGACGACATGACCTGGGAAGCCCTCACGCCCGAAGAGATCCTCGGCCGCTTCGACGCAACCTTCAGCCGTGCGCCAAACGGCCAACCGCTCGCGATCGAATTGCCGATGATCAGCGGCAATTCGCCTCGCC
>JBATAT010000533.1:0-1868 GCA_049662005.1 Tepidiformaceae bacterium | reverse complement strand
ACATCCAACAGCCCCAGAGAACCCTGGCCCGTTTTAGAGCCGCTGATTTGCGGCTGGTGCGATCTCGAGCGGCGACTTTCCGACTGCGGCAGGCCGTGGATTTTCGATTGGCGATTTTCGATTGACGGTTGGGGATGACATCCACGAGCTTCAGAGAACCCTGGCCCGTTTTAGAGCCGCTGATTTGCGGGTCGAGTGACGAACCTCCCGAACTGCAGTTTCGAACAGCACGCAGAGCGCCACCGTCGTTCAGGAGGTTCGTCCTTCGCAATTCGCCAACGGCCAACGGCCCCCCTGGTCAGCTCGGGTGGGTCATGTCCATGGGGACGACCCAGGCGTCGAACTCGGCCTCGGTGAGGTAGCCGAGCTTGAGGGCGGCTTCCTTCAGGCTGGTGCCTTCCTTGTGCGCCGTCTTGGCGATCGAGCCGGCCTTGTCGTAGCCGATGTGGCGGTTGAGGGCGGTGACCTGCATCAGGTTCTTCGCGAGGTTCTCCTGGATGCGGGGCAGGTTCGGTTCGATGCCGATGGCGCAGTTGTCGTTGAAGGCGGCGCAAGCATCGCCGAGGAGCTGGATGCTCATGAGCGTGTTGTGGACCATCACCGGCTTGAAGACGTTGAGTTCGAAGTTGCCCTGGCTGCCGCCGAAAGCGACGGCAGCATCGTTTCCGAAGACCTGCACGCAAACCATGGTCATCGCCTCGGACTGGGTGGGGTTCACCTTGCCGGGCATGATGCTGCTGCCAGGTTCGTTCTCGGGGATGGTCAGTTCACCGATGCCGTTGCGCGGCCCGGAGGCGAGCCAGCGGACGTCGTTCGCTATCTTCATCAGCGCGCCGGCGAGCGTGCGGAGGGTGGCGCTGGCGGCCACGAGGGCATCGTGCGCGGCGAGTGCGGCGAACTTGTTCGGCGCCGACACGAACGGGTGGCCGGTCTCTTTGGCGAAGTACGATGCCGCCAGGTCGCCGAACTTCGGGTGGGCGTTCAGCCCGGTGCCGACGGCGGTGCCGCCGATCGCCAGTTCGTAGAGGCCCTGCTCGGCATGGCGGACGCCGGCGAGGGCAAAGTCGAGCTGTGCCACCCAGGCGCTGACCTCCTGGCCGAGCGTGATCGGAGTCGCGTCCTGGAGGTGCGTGCGCCCGACCTTCACGATATTGGCGAATGCTTCGGACTTCGCCGCCAGGGTATCGCGCAGCTTCTGAACATTCGGGTAGAGCTGGCCGTGCAGCTCTTCCACGACGGCGATGTGCATGGCCGTTGGGAACGTATCGTTCGAACTCTGGCCGCGGTTCACATCATCGTTCGGGTGGATGGGCTTCTTCGAACCCATCTCGCCGCCGGCCATTTCGATGGCGCGGTTCGAAATGACCTCGTTCGCGTTCATGTTCGATTGCGTGCCCGAGCCCGTCTGGAAGACGACGAGGGGGAAGTGTTCGAGCAGGGCACCGGAGATGACTTCGTCGGCGGCTTTGGCGATGAGGTCGGCTTTTTCGCGGGGAAGTTCACCGAGTTCGGCGTTGGCGAGGGCGGCGCCCTTCTTGAGGATGCCCATCGCGCGGACGATGCTCGGGGCCATGCGGTAGCGGTCCACGCCGATGGGGAAGTTCTGGACAGAACGCTGGGTCTGGGCGCCCCAGTATCGGGAAGCATCGACTTCGATGGCGCCGATCGAGTCGGTTTCGGTACGAGTTGGCATGTGGAGAGTTTAGCGCGCGGCAAGGAGAGACGCCGCACGGGAGCCACTGACTAGCCCCAGCGACGCAGTAACCATGAAAGGACTCCTGCTACGATCCAGAAGCCAACAAGCTGGAATGCAATCTGAGCAACGGCAAATTCGATCAACACATCGTGTCCAGTCGCAATCCCTAAAC
>JBATAT010000532.1:0-1913 GCA_049662005.1 Tepidiformaceae bacterium | reverse complement strand
CACATCCCCGAGTCGTACATCGCCGACATCCACGGCCGGCTGGCCGCCTACCAGAAGGTCGCTGAAATCGAATCGGCCGAAGGCGTCGCCGAAATGCAGGCCGAACTCGCCGACCGCTTCGGTCCCGTACCTCGCTCGGTCGAGAACCTTCTCTACGTCGCCCTCGTTCGCTCGCTTGCCCGCCGCGCAAACGTCGAAAGCCTGAAGACCGACGAGATCATGTTCCACCTGCGCATCCGCCGCGGTACACCGCTCGGCCTCAAGCTTGCAGTCGAAGCGCTGAACCTCAAGAGCGTCATCGTCGGGCCGAACCAGGTTCGCATCGACCGCGTTGGCGCCGGCGCCAACTGGATGCCGCTCCTCGCCCGTGTCCTCCGCGCAATGGCCGAAGGCACCGAAAGAGGGAAGAAAGCCGAAGAACAGTCCGTTTCGCGGGCCTAATCACTGCGCTTCCCCCTGATGGTCTGACTCCGCTCTTCGCGCGACTCGTACTCCTGGGCGG
Source organism: Tepidiformaceae bacterium (assembly GCA_049662005.1). Taxonomy (GTDB): domain Bacteria; phylum Chloroflexota; class Dehalococcoidia; order Tepidiformales; family Tepidiformaceae; genus Amarobacter. The sequence goes on along the minus strand of JBATAT010000532.1, from coordinate 1,411 downwards.
CGGGGTTTGCCACCCCAAGACAACCAACCGGTTTCGCGTCATCATGGTCAACTGCCGGGAACTTTGCTCCTGCGATCGACGACCCAGCGAGCCTCAGGAGGCCCCGTTTTGACCACACCCAACATCCCCAACCTGCCCGGCATGGGTAACGCCCCCACACTCCAGGCTCAACTCTCCACCGTGACGGATCGCGTGCTGCTCTACTGTGACCGCGCGGCCGAGGGCCTCACCCTCGACCAGTTTTGCGACACCCGCGGCGGCGTGACCAATAGCATCGGCTGGGATGTCTGGCACGTGGTTCGGACGATCGACAACATCGTCCACTTCGTCTTCGAACGCCAACAGCCAGTCTGGCTACGCGACAGCTTCGACCAACGCTGGAACCTTCCCAAAGTCGATCAGGGCACCGGTCAGGACCCAGACGACGCCTACAGCATGCGATTCCCCGAACCGGCCGAATTCATGTCCTACACCGCTGCGGTCCGCGAGGCCGTTGTTCCCACGATCGCCGCGATGAGCGACGCATACCTTGCAGAAGTCCAGGTATTCCGTCCCTGGGGACCGATCCCGCGCATGGAGGCCATCCTCCACGGCCTCATTGGGCACGGCAACGGGCATCTTGGTCGCGCCAGCTACGCACGTACGCTCTTCGGTCTCCAGGGCCTCCCCTACTGACCTCGAGCTCGGTTGGTTCACGCGAACCTGGGGTTCGCTGGCATTCTTTTCGGCTGCGCCAGTCACTTGCGGCGGGCGGCGTTGGCTTTCTTAATGTCCGCGAAGCTCTGTTCGAGCGCGCGCTTGGTTTTGGGTTCGGCCCGGATGGCACGGGCCACGCTGAAAGCAAAAATCGCGATCGCCAGCCATGCGAAGATTCCTGCCGTGGCAATCAGGTGCCGGCCTGCATCATAGTCCAGGCTATCGCCAAGCAACGGCACCCCAGCCCGGATAACGACGGCGGCAAGGAGCAGTCCCAACGGCATGCGCTCCAGGAACATCGGCACTCCCGATTCCGTCCGCTCGAGCGCGAAGAATGGCGCCACGAGGCGGGCCATGCCCAGGATCAACATGGTGATGGTGCCAACGCCAAACAGGTGACGGGCGGCATCCCGCTGGTCCGGCGCCGCCCATGCCGCGAACCGTTCGCCTCCGAGGATTTCGATGCCCGCCCAGAACAACAACGCGCCCGCCAGCATCGCCGCAACGTTGGCGGCGATGAGGAATCGTGCGGCCGATCGCGCCCGGGGCCTCAATCGCGTCGCCGAGCCATGCACCGAACCGGCCACCGGCGGAAGCCATACCAGCGATGCGCCCGCGAGCAAGAACCCCGCCCCAGCCAGCCGGAACCCGGTTGCGTCATCAAACAGCGACGCCGCAATCAGCACGACCCCGACGTTGAACGCCACGCCCGGAA
>JBATAT010000531.1:0-2399 GCA_049662005.1 Tepidiformaceae bacterium | reverse complement strand
CCGATGGGCATCCAGCCGTCGCCGAACTCGATCACGCGATCGAGTGTGCGCGGCCCGGCGCCGCCGACAAGGATCGGCGGATGAGGCTTTGTCACCGGCTTTGGCCAGGACCAGATGGGGTCGAAATCGACGAACTGGCCATGGTACTCGGCCTCATCTTTCGTCCAGATCTCCTTCATCGCGAGGATCCGCTCGCGCAGGATCTTCCAGCGAAGGCTTGGCTTTGTGCCGTGGTTCTCCATCTCGTCTTCGTTCCAGCCGCCGCCGATGCCGAAGAGGAAACGCCCGCCGGAAAGGAAATCGGCGCTCGCAACTTCTTTCGCGAGGATGATCGGGTCGCGTTGGATCACGAGGCAGATGCCGGTGCCGACCTTGAGCGTCTTCGTGACCGCGAAGGCCGCGCCCGCCGCCACAAATGGGTCGAGCGTGTGGGAATACTCCATCGGCAGTGGCGCGCCACCTGGCCACGGTGTGCGGCGGCTGGTGGGGATGTGCGTGTGCTCGGGGAAGAAGAGCGATTCGAAGCCAAGATCCTCGCAGGTCTTCGCCAGTTCTGGCGCCTGGATGGCGTAGTCGGTCGGGAACATCTGGACGCCGAACTTCATGGGTGTCTCCTGATCGCGCAAATGCGAAGCACGGCGAGTCTAGCCCATCGCCGAAGTGTTCGCCGTGAGCATCGGTACCAGGGCCTCGAGCGTTGGCGCGTGCACCGTGGCCGGGCAGCCGCACCGTGCAGTGTCGTCGATGTGTGCGGTCCTGGCGCCAGCCGCAGTGGCGCGTTCGATGCAGTCGGCTGAGTCATCGACGATGAGGGCCTCGCTGGGGTTGACTTCGGTCGCGTCGAAGACGCGGTCGTAATAGGCGACTTCGCTCTTGGCAATCCCAACCAGGTCGGGGCCCGCCAGGAAGCCAGCGAGGTGCCGCACACCGAGCACATCCAGGAGCGCTTCGACCCGCCAGGAGGGGTTGCCCGTGGCAGTGTGAACCGCGAACGTCTGGGCAAGCGCCTCGATCGCCCTGGCGGTCCCTGGGAAGGCCGCCTTACCGGTGCCCGCTACGTACCGATCGACCTGTTGCCAGAGTTCGAAGCAGCGTTCCGGCGAGGGCGGCACAATGCCGAGCGCTTCGCACATGCCGGAGACGATCAGCGTGGATTCCGTGCGGATGCGGGTCATGGGGTCGATCCCCCAGGTGTGTTGGCCGGCCCAGATCTTCGGAAAGACTGCGCGGTTGGCGCGGCCCCAATCGGGCGCGGCCCCACCGAGAGCTGGAGCGAGCACCTCGCCAAGGTGGGCATCCCACATGCCGGGGTTGAGTGCGTGGTCGTTGATCACTCCATCGACGTCCAGGTAGACAGCGCGTATGGGCATAAGCAGGCGAGTATACGAAACCGTCGGCCCAACCGCAGATCATCGTCCGCGCCAGGGTGTTGCCAGAACCCACACCATCCTCCTCGCTACGGCTTGACGATCGGGCCCGTATCCACCACCTCGAACGCGTTGCCGGGCACGGTCTTCAGCTGGTTCAGGTCGTCATCGTCCCAGCGCGAATCGGTCGCGCCGCTGATGAACCAGTTCGAACCGTTGTCGGCAACGATCATCCCATACGTCTTCAGTGCTTCGAGGATGACGCGGGCATCGCCCGAGTAAGCGGAGGTATCGAAGTCGGCGCGGAGGCGCAGGCGGGCGCCCATCGGGAGGAGGTTGGCATCGGTGGAATTGCTGGCCCAGTGGGTGGCTGGGAGGATGTAGCCCTTCTGCGTGCGCGAAACCGTGAACCGCAGGGCGTGCGTAATCTGGCCGCTCTGCACTTCGTCGTATCGCACCAGTCCCGGGAGAATCGGGAGACCGGCAGCATCGGCCGAAGTCCATCCCTCGGGACGGAGCGCCCCGGTGTTCAGATTCCAGACGGCACCCGAATCGGCATCCCATCCGGTAGCTGTCTTGAAGGCGCGGTACATCTCGTAGAGCTTGCAGCTGCCCTGCTGGAGCACGAGAACGTGGCGGTCGCCATCCGATGAGGAACCGCCTTCGACCGGGGCGTTCCCGGGCACCGGATACGGCCCGGCGTCGCTCTCATCGCCATAGGCGGTGAACTTGATGGGCACGCCTGGCTGATTCGACGACACGACAACGTAGGGGATGCCGTACTCGGGGTTCGAACCGAAATCGGCGTGGAGATTCTGGTTCCCTCCCAGCGCGGCGATGCGGCTGATGTAGCTGGCCGAATTCGGGTTGAGCGGCGCGCTGGAGATGTCCTGGTTCCAGGCGTTGCCCTCCGGGAAGACCTGGCACCCGGCGATCATCGGGGCGGAACCCGAAGCCGGCGGTGACGTTGGCGTGGCCGTCGGCGGGGGTGCGGTGGGAGTCGCTGTCGGCGGCTTCGGGGTATGCGTCGCG
>JBATAT010000530.1:0-2821 GCA_049662005.1 Tepidiformaceae bacterium | reverse complement strand
TTCATCGAGGCATGGCACGCCGAACGCTTCCGCGAGCACGGCCTTCCCGATGCCTTCGTCCAGGACAATCATTCCCGCTCCGCGCGAAAAGTCCTGCGCGGCCTCCACTACCAGGACATGACGGCACCGATGGGTAAGCTCGTTCGCTGCACCTCGGGCGCGATCCTCGATGTTGCCGTCGATCTCCGCGTTGGCTCCCCTACCTTCGGGCAGTGGGTCGGCGCCGAACTCACCGCCGAGAACATGCGCCAGATCTGGGTACCCGAAGGTTTCGCCCACGGTTTCGCCACCCTCAGCGAGTTTGCCGAAGTCCAGTACAAGTGCAACGGCTTCTACACACCGTCATCGGAAGGTGGAATCGCCTGGAACGACCCGGACATCGCCATCGACTGGCCGTTCGTCGACCCGCTCCTTTCCGGCCGCGACCAGAACAACATGAGCCTGGAGCAGTACGTCCAGGCGCCCGCGTTCCACCACACCGGGGCTTGACCCCCTCCCGTCGTACACTGCCAGGGTGATTACACGAACACTGTGGGGAGCGGCTGCTGCGCTCGCGTTGCTCCTCGGCGCCTGTGGGGGCGACTCGGGGAACAACCCGGCCCTGACCTCCGAACCGACGCCCGGCGCGAGCGCGTTTGTCACGGCTGCCCCGTCGCCAACGACAGTTCCCGTAGCCCCCGGCGGCGCGAAGCAACTGGGATCCTCTGCCGGCACTCCAACCACGGCGAAGGTCCCCAGCTTCGATGCACTTCCCGGTGCGACGACCTCATTCGGCCAGATCGATGCCGCCTCGTACGCGATCGAAATGCCCGACAAGTGGAACGGCGAACTCGTTCTCTATGCTCACGGCTTCGCCGGGTTCGGCACGGAAGTGTCGGTGCAGGCGCCTCCTGCGGCGCTTCGGACCTATCTGGTCACCAACGGTTTTGCCTGGGCCGCAAGCTCGTACTCCGAGAACGGTTACGTCCCGGGTATCGGCGCCGATGACACCCTCGCCCTCAAGAAGAAGTTCGTCGAGGACTTTGGCGCCCCGGAGCGGAGCTACATCGCCGGCGCCTCGATGGGCGGCAATGTGGTCTCTCTCGCGCTCGAGAACCAGGTTGGCGAATACGACGGCGGCCTCTCCATCTGCGGCGCGCTCATGGGCGTCGGCCAGATCGACTATCTCGTGTCATGGATCGCTGCGGCCGAATACACCTCCGGCCTGAGCTTTCCCATCGGCGAACCCGGCGCGAACCTCACCGGGCTCTTTCTCCAGGACGTCCCCCGCGAACTTGGATCGCCGGCGAACCCCACGGAAAAAGGAAAGCAGTTCGCCTCGATTATTAAGAATGCCACGGGAGGCTCTCGCCCGTTCTTCAAGGAAGGTTTCATCGAGCAGTACACGGTGAACTTCGGGCTGGCGCTCTTCGATCCCGAAAGGAAGTTCCTCGTTAACCGCGCCGCGACGAACGATGGTGTGGAATACCACATCGACCCGGGCCTTGGCCTCACCGACGCGCAGATAAATGCCGGCATCAAGCGCTACGCCAGCGACCCCTCCGCACGTAACGCCGAACAACACCCCGATGCAGTGCTCACCACCGGGAACATCTCCGTGCCCCTCCTCACCCTCCACGGCACCGGTGACCTTTTCGTCCCGATTACGATGGAACAGGACTACAAGAAGGCCGTCGCCGCGTCTGGCAAGAGCGACCTGCTCGTCCAGCGCGCGATCCGCTCCGCTGGCCACTGCAAGTTCAGCGAGCCGGAACTCACGACCGCCTTCGAAGACCTCGTGAATTGGGTGCGCGATGGCAAGAAGCCGAAGGGTGATGACATCTCCGGCGACCTCACAAACGCTGGTCTCCAGTTCACGAACCCCCTCCGCCCGGGTGATCCCGGTGGTGTGAACTAGGAGTTGCAAGCACATCCCAGGATGGCTACTATCACCGCGAGCGATGAGGAGGTGGCTATGCAAACAGAACTGACTTTCCGAATGACCTCCGCCGTGGAGAACGGTTTCTAGAGTCGCGCCCCGCGGCGGGGGGCCTGGGCTCCCGTGCCCGACACTTCAGGAGAACTTCGTACTTGGATCTTAAACTCGCAACCGTCGTCGACTGCGACGACACCGGCTGCCGTGTGCGCCTCGTGCATACGGGCCAGACCGTCCGCGCATCCTTTTCCGCACAGGTGAAGGACAGAGTCCGCATTCGCAAAGACCAATTGGTCGCCCTCCGCGACACCAACGGGTCGCCTGAAATCGCCTGGCGATGGTTCCGGGGCGTGGTCGAAGCCATCGATCATGCAGGCGTGTCCGTCCGCAGGACCGACCTCCCACCCGACGCCTGCAGGGTGGTTACCAACCCCGGCGCGCTGGCGTTGGGAGTCGGCGACAACGTCTACTACGGACATCACGAAGATTGGACGGTAGTAGACCGCGTCGCCGGCGATAAGCCTGAACACCCCGCAGAGGTAGGATCGCGCTACTTCGCCAAGATTACCGAGGCGCTCTCCGAGTAACCTCGCAGTCGTCATCCGAACAAAAGGGGGCTCCACGCGGAACCCCCCTTTTGTTGTGGTCATGAATCCGGCGGTCAGTTCAGCTGTTCGATCGCCGTCGCAGTCCCGATGCGGCCGTCGGCGCACGTCGTGCTCAGGCTGTACCGGGCCGCCCGCGCGCCCCCGCTCGTTCAGCATCGCGCCGAAGAGCCGTGCCCCGGTGCAGCGCGGCACCGTCAGGTTTTTGCGGCGACTACGTCTTTCAGCGCCTCCTGCATGACGCCGAAGTAGACCTCGTGGAAAGCGGCAGTCGTGTGGACGCCATCATCCTGGTGGAACA
>JBATAT010000529.1:0-5913 GCA_049662005.1 Tepidiformaceae bacterium | reverse complement strand
TCTCTGAGTATGCGCCGATCGCCCAGGCTCCCGACCCAATGCCCACCGCGGCGGGTGTGCTGCTCATCCTTCATGAACGGCCGGCCGGGCCGCATGTGATCTTTCAGAAGCGCACCGATTCAGTTCGCGACCACAAGGGCCAGGTCAGCTTCCCCGGAGGCGCAGTTGATCCCGGCGACGAATCGACGATGCACACCGCGCTCAGGGAAACGCACGAAGAGATCGGCGTCGATCCGGCGCACGTCGAAGTCTTTGGGCGACTCGATGACATGGTCACGATCTCGAATTATCTGGTGACACCGTACGTGGGCTGGCTGGACCGCTACCCATACGAATGGAACGTCAGCGACCGAGAGGTCGCCTACCTGCTCGAAGTGCCGCTTGATCACCTGCGGGACCCCAAGAACTTGATACCCGACCGGCGCGTGATCAACGGTCGTGAGTACGAATTTCAGAGCTACCAGTTCGGCGACGACCTCATCTGGGGCGCGACTGCGCGAATGCTGGGGAACTTCCTCGATATCCTCGCGGGACTGTAGGAAGCTGCCGCCAGCCTCAAGAAGATCCGCGTAGAATCCGGGCTGGGAGGGGCCACGCGATGGCGGAACTGAAGCAGGCGCCGATCGACTGCCTGCGATGCAAGGGGACGCTGTACTTCCTTGGCGTGCGGAAGTTCCACGAGGGCTCGTCTCCAGGGTTCTTCGGCGACCTCTTCGAGGCTTTTCAGCACCGGGAGGAACTGGAGATGTTCGCGTGTGGGCGATGCGGGCATGTCGAGTTCTTCGTTGGCGGCGTGGGCGAAGAGCGGCGCGGATGGGCGCCCGAACCGAAACGGTGACGGCGGGTCCTGGGCCTCTTCAGTCGCCACGGCAAATGAATCCGCCCCGCTGACTGGTATCCAACCTCCCCGTACGATTGCTCCATGACCGAGACCGAACCGCGAACCCTCGCCTCGTTGATTGCCGAAGTGCCCGGAGCCAGGCTGCTCCGCGGCTCCGGCGAAACAGTCGTTGAGACCCTCGAATACGACTCTCGCCAGGCGAAGGCAGGTTCGCTCTTCATCGCCGTGCCGGGCTATATCTCCGACGGGCATACCTACCTGCCCCAGGTGGCGGCCGCTGGTGCCGCTGGCGCCGTCATCCAGGAGGATCACGCGAGCGCGGCTGCGAACCTGCCCGAATCGCTTGCGCTGGTCAGCGTCCCGGAGACACGGCCGGCGCAGGCGAGTGTCGCGGCGTGGTTCTACGGCCACCCCGGCCGCGAGATGGTCGTCATCGGCATCACCGGCACCGACGGAAAGACCACGACTTCGCACCTGCTGACCTCGGTGCTCGAAGCGGCCGGCGGCCGGGTCGGGCGGTTGGGGACGGTGGACACCTACTTCCCGGGTGAATCTGGCAAGGTGACCGACCGGATGACGAGCCCCGAAGCGCCAGAAGTGCAACGCCTCCTCCGGCGCTTTGCCGATGCCAACTGCGAATTCGCCATCGTCGAAAGCACGAGCCACGGGCTGGCCCTTCACCGCCTGGATCATGTTGAGTACGACGTTGCCGCGTTCACCAATATCACCGGTGATCATCTCGATTTCCACAAGACCTTCGAGGCCTATCGCGAAGCCAAGGGCATGCTCTTCAGCGCCCTGCAGACGGCATTCGCCAAGGGCATTCCGAAAGCCGCGGTGGTGAACGCCGATGATCCTTCCGCGAACGCAATGGCCGCTCTCTCGGGGACTGACCCGATCCAGTTCGGATTGGATTCGCGCGAGGCCGCAGTCACCGCGCGCAACATTATCCTCCGCGCAGATGGCACGGACTTCCGCCTGGAGACGCCGAACGGTCGCGCCGAGGCCTCGATCGGGCTGCCTGCGCTCTTCAACGTAATGAATGCACTCTGTGCGGCCGGAGTTGGCATCGCCTGCGGAGCGAACGTCCAGGACATCGCTCGCGGGCTGACGCAGGCGCCCGGCGTCCCGGGCCGGATGGAGCGCATCGTCGCCGGACAACCGTTCGAAGTGATCGTCGACTACGCCCACACGGGCGAGGCAGTTCGCAAGGTCCTCGAAGTGCTCCGCGAGGTGGGGCCGAGCCGCTTGATCGTCGTCGTTGGTGCGGCCGGCGAACGCGATCCGGGCCGCAGGTACGGCGTGGGCCGGGCTGCCGCCGAGGGCGCGGACTTCTCCGTGTTCACGAACGAGGACCCTCGTTCCGAGGATCCCGCGGCGATCGTGCACGAGATCGGCCGTCACGCCGAAAGTGTGGGGAAGGCCCGTGGGGAGGACTTCATCGAAATCGAAGATCGCCGGGAGGCGATTCGGGAAGCCCTCGCGCGCGCCAAAGCCGGCGACATCGTCGCCATCCTCGGTAAGGGTCACGAGAAATCGATCATCCTCGGGACGCAGTCGATTCCCTGGGACGATCGGGATGTCACACGTGAGGAACTCGGCCGGTTGGGCTTCCGCAGGGACTGAACGATCGTCGCGGCGCCTTCGGGTGAGTAGCGTGCCCGGCTTTCTGTAGCGTTGCCGTTTTTCCGTGGCCCGTATCTAGGCCCTTCGTATACTGAGAAACACGTTCGCGGCCAACCCCGCCGCCCCCGAAGAGAGGTTCCCCACCGTGGCGAAAAAGAAAAAGCGCGAGCTGCAGCACCTGCGGCAAGAATCGACGCGCCGCAAGACGTATCAGCAGGGCAACACCAACCCGAGCGACTATTACAAGCCCGGCTTCCCGATGAACATCTTCAGCAACGTGAAGCTGTTCGCGATTATTGGTGTGTTCGCGGGTGTCGCAATGGTCGGTGCAGCGGTTTTCACGAATCGTTCACGCAGCGACGACACCCCGGCCGACCTCACCGCTACCCCGGAGAGCTCCGTCACGGCTGACGCGTCGACCACTCCCGAGGCGAGCGCCACGACCAACACCTACGAAAAGGCCGAGCAGGTCATCGACGCTTCGAAGAAGTACACCGCAACGATTAAGACCTCGAAGGGGGATATCGTCGTCGAACTGTTCGCCGATAAGGCGCCGAATACCGTCAACAGCTTCGCCTTCCTCGCCGAAAAAGGGTACTACGACGGCATCACCTTCCACCGCGTCGTGAAGGACTTCGTCGTCCAGGCTGGCGATCCGACAGGCACCGGCAGCGGTGGCCCTGGCTATACCACCAAAGACGAACCGAACGAAATTCCGAATACCCCGGGAACGCTCTCGATGGCGAAAGTAAGTGGCGCGACCGAATTCGGGAGCCAGTTCTTCATCAACCTGAAGGCGAACACCGCCCTCGATTACAACAACTCAAGTGCGAACAAGTTCTACCCGTTCGGAAAGGTCATTAGCGGGATGGACGTTGTGAACGCCATCGGCAACGCTCCAGTCGATACCAACGACAAGCCGAACCCCGCGATCACCATCGAGAGCATCACGATCAAGGAAGAGTAGTTTCGGGGCTCATCCACAAAGCCCAAAACGGCCTTGCCAGCGACTGGCAGGCCCGTTTCATTGTCCAAGGTTTCATTCGTTTCGGTGGGCTACGCGGTCCGCGATCGTCGTGATGGCGGATTCCTCTGGCGGCGCACCGCTTGATCCGAGATAGATGGAACTGAAGAACCGGCCAGTGGCGCGGTAACCGACCAGGACAGACACATCCTGGCCCGCATCATTGAAGCTGATTCGCTGGAGGTCCTGGCCAGCCGATTCGACGATGAGGTTGTGTTCCGGCAGCCAGGCGATTCCCGCCCACGGCGGCGCGGAATCATCGAGACCGGATGCAAACGCGGCGGCCTGGTCTGGAGTTTCGAATTCGATCGCCTGGCAGAGCACGTTCATCGGTGGGTCGAATGGCGGGTTGGAGAGCACCTGTTTCCAGAAAATGAAGTGTCCGCGTTGCATGCCCGCATCGCGGTACGCGTGTTCGTTCGCGCCCGGCGCGAGGGCGGCGATATCGGCCGTGGTGAATTCGCCGCGCGAAAGTTCGATGTAGTCCGGCCCGAGGTCTTCCTGGGTACAGAGTAGGTCGTCGATTTCGGAGTTGGCAGCTGGCTGGTTCGAACATGCCGCAGTCAGGAGAAGTGGAACGGCGGCTAACGCGAGACGAAGTGTTCTACTCGACACTTTCCGCGTCGCCCTCGGGACCAATAAGACCGTGCTTGGATTGGAAACGTTCGACGAGGACGATCATCCCGAAGAACGGGAAAAACATCAGCCCGGCGACGGCGCCGTAGAGCCATTCCGGGATGATGAGCAGCAGGATGCAGGCAGCGGCAGTGAAGGCCATGCCGATGATCGCGAAGATGCGTCCCGCGAGGACCCATGGAGTAACGGGGCTGTTCACGTCCCCATCTTCGCAACTGGTTCTGCGGGGGTCTAGGAGCCTGCCGGCGTGACCCACGACCGTCCCGGCTCCCGTATACTCGGGCCACTTACAGGGAGAGGTGTGCGATGGCTCGGCCAGTCCTGCGTACAGAACTTTGCGACATGCTGGGGATTGAATACCCGGTAATCCTTGCGGGCATGGGGCCGGTCGCCGGGGGCCTTACCGGGCCCGTGGCGACTTCGGCGCTCGTAGCAGCGGTATCGAACGCCGGTGGCCTCGGCGTCATCGGCGGCGCCGGCTTCAGTGGCGAACGCTTGCGCGAGGAGATTAACAAGGTCCGCTCGATGACGGACAAGCCGTTCGGCGTCGATCTGTTGCTGCCTTCGAATTACATGGGTGGCGCCACCAGCGGCGAGATGCCGCGCGACCCGCGCGACCTGATCCCGAAAGAAACCAGCGAGGGCCTGAAGCAGATTGCCGGTTCGCTCGGCATCGAATGGCACGAGGCGCCCCGGCCTGCCCCGGCGGCAACCGCCCGCCCGCGAAGTGGCGGCATGTCGGACGAGCAAATGGAAGTCGTCATCGAAGAGAAGGTCGAAGTCTTCGCCTCGGGGCTTGGCAGCCCGGCCGCGTGGATGGACCGGCTGAAGGCGAACGGCACCAAAGTCCTCTGCCTTGTCGGCAACGTGAAGAATGCGAAGCGCACGGCTGGCATTGGCGCGGATGTGGTTGTCGCGCAGGGCACCGAGGCCGGTGGGCATACCGGACGCATTGCCACGTTCGCGCTCGTGCCCCAGGTGATCGATGCAATTAGTCCCACGCCCGTCGTGGCGGCCGGCGGGATCGCCGATGGGCGTGGGCTGGCGGCGGCTCTCGCGCTCGGCGCCATCGGCGTCTGGTGTGGCACGGCCTTCCTCGTCTCCGAAGAAGCGAACCAGCCGACCCTGCAAAAGGAACGCGTGCTCGCAGCCACCGATGAAGACACGAAGATCACCCGCCTCTACAGCGGCAAGACGATGCGCAACATCACCAACCCGCTGATCGAAGCCTGGGAGTCCTCGGGCCTCCAGGCATTGCCGATGGGCCTCCAGGGCATGCTCACGGCTGACCTCGTATATTCCGCGCGAAAAGCCGGCCGCGAAGACCTGCTGATGAACGCCGCCGGGCAAGCCTCCGGGATGCTCACCACGATCCGCCCCGCCGCAGACATCCTGAACGACATGGTCGGGCAGGCGGCGGACATCCTCGGACGATCGCTGGCGGCGCGCGTGACCGCCACCCCGGGGAGTTAGGCATGAGCGAACGTGCACTTGAGGGCGTCCGCGTCATCGAATTCACCGATGAGCTCGGCTCCTACTGCGGACGCCTGTTGGCGGATCTTGGCGCCGAAGTCATCAAGGTCGAGCCACCGGGCGGCGGGCGGCAGCGCCACTCTGGCCCCTTCGTGACCGGCCACGAAGACGAACCTGACGCCAGCCTGGCCTTCTGGGTGCACAACACCTCGAAACAGTCCGTGGTCCTGGACCTCGATACCGAGGAAGGCCAGGGAACAGCGCGCAAGCTCATCGAGAGCGCGGCCATCCTCGTCGAGGACTACCCCGTCGG
>JBATAT010000528.1:0-1802 GCA_049662005.1 Tepidiformaceae bacterium | reverse complement strand
TTCGGCGCAAGCGCCGCGAAGAAGCTGACCGGCGCGACGCCGAGATCTACGCGAGAATGGCCGCCGATCCCGAAATCCAGCGCGAAATCGAAGAGAACCTCGCGTTGTCGGTTCAGTGGTGGGAACTCGGTGATGCTGTCGAGCTCCTCCCAGACGTGGAAGCACGCTTAGCCAGGGAAGAGCGGGATCGGTCCGTTGCGGCGGGGTGAGTTGTACCGCATCTCCAACCCCCCACGCGATGTACGGAACTCCCGAATTTACCTCGTGGTCAGCCGTGACGAGTTTCTCAGTGTGCGTTTTTCATCCGCTGCGTGCGTTCCGGTCTATACGACTATCGCGGGGATTGAGACTGAAGTGATTTTGGACGAAGCCAACGGCCTAAAGCATCGCAGCGTGGCCCGTTGCGACGAGGCAACGAGCGTTCCGCGAGCCTTGTTGACGGACTACCTGGGGACCATTTCCCGGGAACAAAACGTGGAACTAAGCCGAGCGTTGGCGCGTGCGCTTCAAATATCAAGCGACCACTTTCCCGAGTTCTAGCTCACCAGTTAACCCCCGCCGGTACTCCGCGTTCCTCTCTCGTGAAGCTCTTCCACTACTCCGAAGACCCCGGTATCCAATCGTTTGTGCCGCGCGCCCCAACGATGCGCCCCGGCGTCGAACCGATGGTCTGGGTCGTCGCTGAAGCGCACGCCTGGACCTACCTCTTCCCGCGCGACTGTCCCCGCGTCCTCCTCTGGCCAACGCCCGAAACATCCACCGAAGACCTCGCCCGCTGGTTCGGCGGCGACGAGCGCGCCCGGGTCGCGTGCATCGAGTGGGGCTGGCTCGAACGCATGCATAGCACGCCCCTCTACTGCTACGAGATGAACCCCCAGCGCTTCCACCCGCTTGCCAATGACCCCTGGATGCTTGTCAGCCGCCAGCCTGAATCACCCATCGCAGTCGAGCCAGTCGGCGACCTCGTCGAGGCGCTCCGCGTTGCCGGCGTCGAACTCCGGCTGATGCCCAGCCTCGCGCCGCTCTTCGGCGCATGGGAATCGACCATCCACTTCTCCGGCATCCGCCTCCGCAACGCAGTTGGCTGGCCCGAAACCCCACCTCCGCCTTCGCCGGGCATCGCATGACCTACACTGGTTGAGCACGGATTGCCGGCACAACACGTCACGGTGCGACTTTTCCAAACGGGAAGCCAGAAAGAAGGATCGAGTGACAGCGACCGCCGCCGGCAAGCCCTCATACGGCATCGAGGTGGAGCACCTCACGAAACGCTACGGTCGTCACACCGCCGTCGATGACCTCAGCTTCAGCGTTCAACCCGGGCGCGTGACGGGATTCCTGGGCCCGAACGGATCGGGCAAGTCCACAACGATGAAAGTCCTGCTCGGACTGGCTTCGGCGACCGAAGGCAGGGCGGTCATCGGTGGGCAGTTGTACCGCGACCTGCCAGACCCGACCGGCACGGTTGGAGTCCTCATCGAACAAGACACGTTTCACCCGGGGCGTAGCGGACGCGACCACCTCCAGATCCTCACCGACGTGACGGGCATCCCGGCGGCACGAATACCGGAGATCCTCTGGCTGGTCGGCCTCAAGGATGACGCTGCGCGCCGCCATGTCGGTACGTACTCACTCGGCATGCGCCAACGGTTGTCGCTGGCCGTCGCGCTGCTCTGCGACCCGCCGGTCCTCGTTCTCGATGAACCAGGGAATGGGCTGGATCCTCAGGGCATTCGGACGCTCCGCAACCTGCTCCGGGCCAGGGCTGCAAATGGCGATACCGTCCTAATTTCCAGTCACCT
>JBATAT010000527.1:0-5764 GCA_049662005.1 Tepidiformaceae bacterium | reverse complement strand
GGCCCTGTTCGGTGACCGCGCTTGAAGGTTGTCATTGTCGGCGGGGGAGTGATGGGCGAGGCCATTCTTAGCGCCTCGATCGCTGCGGGGGTCCTGGCAGCTGCCAACGTTACGGTCGTCGAGAAGCTTGAGGCGCGCCGCGCGATCCTAAGCGAAACCCATGGAGTAGCCACCTCGGCCGACTTCGCCGCGATGGCGGACGCCGACGTAGTGCTCCTTTCGGTGAAACCGCAGGAGATGAAAAGCGTGGCCGGTGCTCTACGATCGGACGCGCTCCTCGTCTCGATAATGGCCGGAGTAACAATCGCCTCGCTGGCGAACGGCTTTGGCCACAACCGCATCGTTCGGGTGATGCCGAACACGCCCGCCGCGGTTCAAGCCGGTATGAGCGCCTGGACCGCGACCCGGGAAGTGAGCGAGGCCCAACGCCAGTTCACGAAATCCCTCCTTGCCGCCATCGGCCGCGAAATCTACGTGGACGACGAAAAGAAGATCGACATGGTCACGGCCGTCAGCGGCAGTGGCCCCGCCTATGTCTTCATGTTTATCGAAGCGCTGGTCGATGGTGCTGTCGGTATCGGTCTGCCCCGGGCGGCGGCCGAAGAACTCGTCCTGCAGACGCTCTATGGCTCGGCCCTCTACGCCCAGCAGAGCGAGCGCAGCGCCGCCGAACTGCGAGCGATGGTCACATCCCCGGCCGGTACCACCGCGGCGGGTCTGCTCGAACTCGAAAAGGGTGCATTCCGAGCAACAGTCATCGAGTGCGTTCGCGCTGCTCACCAGCGTGCGGTGGAACTGGGTAAGGCATGAACGACCAGATCGCCTTCATCTTCACCACGTTCCTCTATCTGCTCATGGCGGCCATCATCGTCCGGTCGCTGCTCACATGGTTTCCCAACATCGACCCGCGCAACCAGTTCGTCCGCCTCCTCGATGCGGTTACGAACCCGCTACTCCAGCCCGTCCGCAACATCCTCCCGCGGACGGGGATGATCGATTTCTCCGCGATGGCGGTGATTATCGTCCTCTACGTGATGATCATCGTCGTAAACAGCGCGGCCTCCCAGTAACCGTTTGGGAAAGCCAAAAGAACGGTTTCAGAAGGCTGATCTGGTATACTCGTGCGCAAGCACCCGGTGCCGGTTTCGGAGTCGCAGCCATAAACCCCTACATCGCACAACTCACGGCCACGTTCTTGAGCATCCTCACCTGGGCCATCATCGCCCGCTCGCTCATGAGTTGGTTCCCCGTCGACCAGTCGAGCCCGTTGGTCCAAATGCTGCACCGTGCGACCGATCCGATCATCGAACCCATTCGCCGGTTCATGCCCCAGAATGGCATGATCGACTTCAGCCCGCTTGTGGCGATTTTCGCGTTGATCATGATGCAGTGGATGGTTGGGGCGCTCGTCGCACCGACGTAGGCCGGGCGATTCACTCGTTCCTCGTGCCGCCCTGTGGGACACTGGAAACGTGCCCGAACCCGCAATCCGTGCCTCGAACATCACTCGCAACTACGGCGATCGCCGGGCACTGAATGGATTTTCGCTCGAAGTACCCTCCGGGAGCACATTCGGCCTCCTTGGCCCGAACGGCAGCGGCAAGAGCACATTCATTGCGATGGTCGCTGCGATGGAGACGCCCGCGGAAGGCTCGCTGGAGATTTTCGGGCAACCGCCAGCGCGC
The DNA here is from genome assembly GCA_049662005.1 of Tepidiformaceae bacterium. GTDB lineage: Bacteria > Chloroflexota > Dehalococcoidia > Tepidiformales > Tepidiformaceae > Amarobacter. The sequence continues at coordinate 4,079 of JBATAT010000527.1, read as the reverse complement.
GAACTCCGTGGCCAGATCGCAACCGTTTTCCAGGAGAACAGCGCCGATCCCTTGATGGGCGTGGCTGAATACCTGCGCTTCGCGGGCCAACTGTTCGGCCTGGGCGGCGAACTCTCCGAGCGAATTCCCGAGTTGCTGGCTCGTTTCGGCCTCGCCGAACGCGGCAGCGATCCGGTCTCGTCCCTTTCCGGTGGCATGCGTCGCCGCCTCGAAGTTGCCCGGGCGCTCCTCCACCATCCACGGCTCTTGTTGCTCGATGAACCGACCACAGGGATCGACGCCGACGAGCGCGCCTTGCTCTGGGAAACGCTTCGATCGGCCAACGCTGGCCTCACGATTCTGTTGGCGACCAACGACCTCGCGGAGGCCGATGCCGTCTGCGACACGGTTGCCTTCGTACAGGCCGGGACTGTTGTCGTTTCGGGCACGCCGGCAACCCTCAAGGCCAATCTCCGGCGCGAATCGGTGCGTATCGGGTGGGAGTCCCCTTCGGAGAGCGACCTGGCCCAGGTTGCATCGTGGCCCGGAACTGGAGAGATCACACGGGATGGTGATCTCGTAGCAGTGACCACCGATGACTCTGCCACGTTTGTTCCAAGGCTCTTCGAGCTGGCGCCGGGCGCCATTCGCTCCATCGTAATCGCCACCGCATCGCTCGAAGATGCCTACTTCCAGCACGTCCGCCGTCGCCAGGAGGCTGCCCCAAAATGAGTACCGCCGCCGTCATCGCCCGTCGAGACCTGATGGCCGTCGTTCGCTCACGAAGCCAGTTGTACAGCTCGATGTTCACGCCCCTGTTGTTCCTCGTCTTTCTTGGCAACGGCGTCTCCGCGGGCCTCGAACCATCGAACCTTCCGGACGGGAATTTCACGGCCTACCTCGTGGCAGGTGTCGTTGCTATGACCGCGGTGTTCTCGTCGACGTTTTCGAGTGCTTCCTACTACCGGGACCGCGATAGCGGTCTCCTTCGCCTTCTCCTTTCCAGCCCGGCCCACCCGCGGACCCTGCTTTTCGGTAAGTCGCTCTCAGCACTCGTCATCGGCACGATCCAGGGGATCGTGGTCCTGGCTGTCGCAGCGCCGTTCGTCGACTTCCAGTGGCAGTACGGCATCGCGCAGGGGTTCCTCATTGCGATCGCCGCAATCGTGCTCTTGAATCTCATGCTCACCGGGATAGCCCAGGCGATGGCCTCGCGCATCCAGACGATGCAGGGTTTCCACCTGCTGATGAACCTGGCCCTGTTTCCCCTGCTCTTCTTTTCCGGCGCATTCTTCCCTGTCGATGGCCTGCCGACCTGGCTCGAGGTGCTCGCCTACGCAAATCCACTGACCTACGCCGTCGATGCACTCGAACTCGCCGCCTACGCATCGAGCGATGCAACCTTTATTGGCCTCGGCGTCGATTTCGTCGTTCTTGGCGCGCTATCGCTCGCGGTCTACCTCCTCGGCCTGGCGCGAACCCCGAAGCTGACCTATTCCGGCTCCTGAGGCGCGCTCCACACGAGCGTTCACGAGGACCCATTGGTACGTAGGCATCCCGTTGCCGAAGGCGTCACCGTCTACGAACGCCGGCTGGCGGGTCATGAAGGGGAAGTTTGCAGGTCTCGCTGCACGTCCCCAGAATCGCAACATGACCTCATTCGCTGGAGAGAAATGACGTCGAAGACCCTGTGGGTTGGTGGCGCCCAATGGACGGGGAAATCGAGCGTGGCGAGATTGTTGGCTGCTCAATACCAACTCACGCTGTACGACTATGATTTCCACGATTCACGCGGTCATTCCAGGCGCGCACAGGAAGAACCCGAGCGCTTCCCTCACTTCGCTGCCTTCCTTCGATTGGATGACGAACAGCGCTGGGTCATGAGCTCGCCCGGTCAGATGGCGGCCTGGGCGCAGAACATTTTTGATGAGCGATTCGAGATGGTTCAGGAAGACCTTCGCGCCATGCCTGGCCCAATCCTTGCGGAAGGCTGGGGCCTCAGGCCCCGTCACATCGCGCGCACAACGGACGACCGGCACACGGCCGCGTTCCTCGTTCCCTCTCCCGAGTTCTTTCAGCACCAGCTCGCTACTCTTCCGCGCGCAAACACGCTCCACTTTCAGGCTACCGACCCGGCCCTGGCCGTTCGCAATCGAAGTGAGCGCAACAAGCTCCTGGGCGACCAGGTCCTGGATGAGGCTCGATCGCTTGGCTTTCCGATTGTCATCGCGGCTGGACAGCCGCTTGATGAACTCGCGACCACGATCGCCTCGCTCTTCCACCTTTCGTAGTGATCGCTGCCGAAACCAGTGCTCCGGCGTAAAGTCGGCGCATGCAAGATGCCAACGACCAGATGTTCGACCTTGTAGTCATCGGCGCGGGGAGTGCCGGCGCGGTGATCGCCTCGCGAGCCAGCGAAGACCCGCGCCGTTCGGTCCTGCTCATCGAGGCTGGCCCCGACTATGCCGATACCGCCCAGACCCCCTACGACCTCGTCAATAGTCATAACAACTCCTACACCGATCACGATTGGGGCTTCGGCTACCAACCCACCGCGCTCAGCGGGTCGCGGCCATTCCCCCGCGGCCGCGTCACCGGCGGTTCGAGTGCCGTGAACACCACAATCGCCTTGCGCGGGATGCCCGAGGACTACGACGGCTGGGCGGCCGCCGGGAACCCCGAGTGGGCCTGGGAGAAGGTGCTTCCCGCCTTCAAGCGCCTCGAACGCGACCTCGACTTCGGCGATAAGCCTTACCACGGCGACTCCGGCCCCATCACCATCCGCCGCTACGAGTGGGACGAACTAACGAAAGTCCATCAGGCATGGCTCGAAGCCAGCGATGAACTCGGCTACCCCCGCTGCGAAGATGCAAACGACCCGGACAGCTGGGGCTCTGGACCCCACCCGATGAACAAGATCGGCCGCCTCCGCATCTCGACCGCTATCGGCTACCTCTCCGCTGCCCGCGCTCGCCCCAACCTCACGATCCAGGCTAACACCCACATCCATCGCATCGTCTTCGAAGGCTCGCGTGCCGTTGGCGTCGAAGTCGAACGCAAAGGCGAACTCGCAGTCATTCGCGGACGCACCATTGTCTTGAGTGCGGGTGCTATTCAATCGCCCGCGATCCTGATGCGATCGGGCGTCGGCCCGAAGGACGAACTCGCGCGCCACGGCATCGACCTTCGTTCGGATGCCCCCGCAATCGGGACGCGACTGAGTGACCACCCTGCCCTCGCAGTCGCCTGCCGCGTGAAGGATCCGGGTCTCCTCGATGCCGACCAGCCAATCGTACAGACCATCCTGCGCTACACCGCGCCCGGGAGTGAGCACCGCAACGACCTCCAGATCGAGGCGTTTTCGTTCTCGCCACGTGGCGGGCCACTGACGAACTTCGCGATTGCGGCGGTGCTCGAACAGGTCAACGGCACGGGCACGCTCCGGCTCGCTTCAGCCGACCCGTACGCCGCCCCAGTCATCGAACAGCGGTTCTGCGAAGACGAGCGCGATCGAAGCCGCCTCGCCGCCTGCTTGCGAGACGCCATCGCATTCGTCAAGGCCGGGCCCCTTGCCAGCATCATCGCCGAACAGACCTTCCCGGACCCTCGGCGGACCCTCTCCGCCGAATCGCTGGGTGAACTCTGCCTCCGGCTCTCCGCGAGCGGTTTCCATCCCTGCGCCACGGTTCCGATGGGGCCAGACGGCGCCGTCGACCAGTACGGCCGCCTCCACGGCGCCGAAGGCCTGGTCGTCGCCGACGCATCCATCATGCCTACAGTCACCCGCGCGAACACGAACCTGACGTCGATTATGATCGGCGAAATGGTTGGCGAGTGGGTTCGCACGCGCGGTCCAGAACTCTACGGGATGTAAGCCATACCACCGCCGGTGGTACAATCGTGGTATGAAAATCAAAACATCGGTAACGCTCTCGGAGAAGCTGCTTGCCGCTATCGACGAGGTGGCCGGCCCGGGTTGCAACCGCTCGGCGGTGTTGGAACAGGCCGCCACCGAATGGGTTCGGCGCAAGCGCCGCGAAGAAGCTGACCGGCGCGACGCCGAGATCTACGCGAGAATGGCCGCCGATCCCGAAATCCAG
>JBATAT010000526.1:0-4554 GCA_049662005.1 Tepidiformaceae bacterium | reverse complement strand
CCACGGAGGTGAGGCGTGCCGGACGAAGGATCGTCGGCACGCGGCCAGGCCTGTCGGTCAACGGGCTCGTAGATAGCTATGAAGCGTGCTTCAGCACGCTGGCACGCGCCGAAGACGTGCAGACGGTGGTTCTCGCGGGGGCCGGGTATTCGGCCGAACAGACCCGGCTCAATCCGCGGTGGCCAGCACTCCAGGACGAGATCCACACGAGGTTGCGCACTGCTGCGGTGAGCCACCGTTTCGAATGGCTCGTTCACGAAGAACTCCTTGGTGGTCGTGATGCGAAGCAGCCATTCTATTTCGCGGATGGCGTGCACACCGATGAACGCTCGCAGGAAGTTGTAGCGGTCGCGTTGCTGCCGCTCATCCTGGCGAAGCGGTAACGACTATTCGCCGATGACCGGACCATCGGCATCGGCGGGGCCGGGCCTGCTTCGCGCACCGAATGGGTCGCTCCTTGCGGGGGCGGGCACGGTTGAAGGTTGCGACCGCGGTAGCGGTCTCGGCTGGGGCCGCTGCTGGTCTGCGCTGGCTGAAGTGCCTGGGGCGGCTGGTCGCGGCCGCGGAGCTCCGCCACCAGGGGCCGCGGAACGCGCAGGACGTGGTGCGACGCCCTCGCGCGGTGGCTTTTCCAACCCGCAATAGGGACAGGCGACCCATGCGTAACTCAATGGCTTCGAACACTGCCGGCAGGCTTCCTTGAGCTGCGTGCGGCAGGACGGGCAGACGAGGAACTCATCTTTCACGCGTCGCTTGCAGGTTGGGCAGGCCTTCTGATCTTCGAGTTCCTGGAGGAGGGCTTCTTCTTCGAGGGACCGTTCGTAGAGTTCGGTCAGGGTTTGCCGTGGCCTCACGATCAGGTAAATCCAGTGGCCGGGGAAATTAAAGATGAGGACGAGCAGCACCGCAGAGGTCTGCAGGATGGGGTCTCGTGTGCGCTGCCGGATATCCCGGTAGGTCCAGAAAACAACGGCGACCCAGAAGGCGCTGAGGAATATCAGCGTGAAGGTGATGCCATACTTCGCGGATGCTTCCCACGAGCCGCCCGGCCATGAAATCAAGAACATATGCAGTCGATCCCCTTGGTCGGCACGCTGCCCTGCGTGGCTAGAATAACGCAGGTCTTTCGTGCGGGCGATGCCGAAATGGATAGGGCGAGTGAGCGAATGATAGAATGGTTGCAGTGCAATCCATCCCCACCCAGGCTGAACTCCTCGAAGGACTTAACGAACCGCAACGTCAGGCCGTGACCCACGGCGATGGTGCAGTCCTGATCCTTGCCGGGCCGGGGAGCGGGAAAACGCGCGTCATCACGCACCGAATCGCTCACCTCGTGCTCGAGCACCGGGTGCCTCCGTGGCGAGTGCTGGCAGTGACCTTCACGAACAAAGCAGCGCGCGAGATGCGCGAGCGTTCGGCCAGGCTGCTGGGTGAGGATGCGGCCAGCCTGCACATGGGAACCTTTCACAGCATGTGCGCGCGATGGCTTCGCATCGATGGCGGCGAAATAGGGCTCTCGCGCGACTTCGTCATCTACGATGATGCCGACCAGGTGGCACTCATCAAGCGCATATCTGAGGAACTGAATATCGATCCCCGCCGGTTTCCACCCCGGTCGATCCTTTCCGGTATCTCAAACGCCAAGAGCGAACTGCTTGTTCCCGAACAGGTGCTTGCACGAGTGCGCGGATATGGCGACGAGGTGGTGGCGCGCGCTTACGCAGCCTACGAACGTTCACTCCAAAAGGCGTCGGCCGTGGATTTTGATGACCTCTTGCTCTACGCCGTCAGGTTGTTCGACGTACCGGAAATGCTCGAAAAGTACGCAGGACGCTACCAGCACGTCCTCGTCGATGAGTTCCAGGACACGAACCCGGTGCAGTACCGGCTAGCCCGGCAGCTCGCCTCCCGCCACCACAACATCACAGTGGTCGGCGACCCCGACCAGAGCATCTACTCGTGGCGTTCGGCCGACGTGCGCAACGTCCAGTACTTCGAGCGCGACTTTCCCGGGTGTACGGTCTACCTCCTCGAACAGAACTACCGTAGTACGGCAGCGATTCTGGAAGCGGCTGATTCGGTGATCGGCAAGAACCCCGACCGGCACGAGCGCAAGCTCTGGACCGACCGCACCGGCGGCGACCTGATCACGACCTACGACGCGTATAGCGACGAAGAAGAGGGTGAATTCGTCGCGAAAGAGACGATGCGCCTCCTGGGCGATGGGCGGAACTACGGTGATGTGGCCGTGATGTATCGCACAAACGCCCAGTCCCGGGCGGTTGAAGAGGCCCTCGTCCGCAACCGGATTCCCTACCGGCTGATCGGTGGCGTGCGGTTTTACCAGCGCCGCGAGATTAAGGACCTTATCGCATTCTTCCGGCTCGTCCAGAATCCTCGCGACGAAGCCAGCCTGCTGCGTGTAATCAACGTTCCCGGGCGAGGTATTGGCAACAAGACAGTCGAGCGGCTCGATGATTTCGCGCGTGACAACGGTGTGACCCTCTGGGACGCGTGCGAGGGCGTTGCGGGCGGCCTCGATGCCTCGATCACCGGCCGTTCCGCTGCGGCGGTGGGTGGATTCGTGCACATGATCAATCGCCTTCGCGACGACCGGGGCGAGGGGCTCCCGGGGTTGCTCGACGAGGTGCTTACGCTGACGGGCTACGTGAAGTACCTGCAGGACGGCAACGACGACGCCGAAGACCGCCTGGAGAACATCCTCCAGTTGCGCACGCTGATGACCGAGTACGAGGAGGTGGGGGGCGCTGAGGGCGACCTGGCGGCGTTCCTCCAGGATGTCGCACTGATCGCCGATGTCGATGAGCTGCGCGAGGGCACGCCGGCCGTCACCCTCATCACGCTCCACGCGGCCAAGGGCCTCGAATACCCGGTCGTGTTCCTCATTGGCCTGGAAGAGGGTGTGCTTCCACACATCCGCTCGTTCGATGACCCGCGCCAGATGGAGGAAGAGCGGCGCCTTTGCTACGTCGGTATCACAAGGGCGATGGACTTGCTCTACCTCTCCCGAGCGTACCGGCGGTTCTCGTTTGGCATGCAGTCCGCGAACCCGCCCTCGCGCTTCCTCGCGGACATTCCGGATCACACGAAACGGCCCTACGGCAGCACGCCGCGGTCATACGCCGAGGCGGTGGTGGCGCCGCCCTTGTTCGAAAACATCGAGCCGGCTGAAGACTCCATGTGGTCTTCGGGCGACCGCGTAGCTCACCCGAAGTTCGGCCCCGGCATTATTGTCAGCGCCCAGAAGAACGGCAGCGACATCGAGTACGTTGTCGATTTCGAGACGGCTGGCACGCGCCGGCTCCTGCAAAGTTACGCAAAGTTGGTACCGGCATGATCCTCGAAATCGCATCATCGCTGCCGCAAACGACCTGGGATTGGTTCGATTGGATTGGCCGCACTGGCGCCAATGTTATTGGCATCATCGTGCTACTTATTGTCCTGCGATTTCTTGGCGTGCGCGTGGTTTCCCGGGTCATTCGGGGCGCCGCAAGGCGAGCGGGCCGCGCCCGGCTCGAAGACGAAGACCTGGTGGATCGCCGCGTCGATACCCTGCTTTCGACGCTGCGCTGGACATTTACTGTGCTCCTGGGATTGCTCGGAACAGCGCTCATTCTCGAGCAATTCAACGTCGAGATTTCTGCATTGCTCGCTGGCGTCGGGGTCGTCGGTCTAACGATTGGCCTGGGGTCGCAGGCGCTTATCCGGGATGTCATCAATGGGATGTTCATTCTCACCGAAGGACAATACGCGGTCGGAGATATCGTCCGGGTGGCAGGCGTGAGCGGCCAGGTTGTCGAGATCACGCCCCGCCGAACCGTCCTCCGAGATATCGATGGGAACGTTCACGTCATTCCGAACGGCGAGATCAAGGTCGCGACGAACATGACCCAGGGTTTCAGCCGCATCAACCTCGATATTGGCGTCGCGTACGAGGAGAACCTCGACCACGTGATCAAGGTTATTAACGAGGTTTGCGAACAACTCGCCGTCGATCGCCCGGACGACTTCGTAACGACGCCGAAGGTGGTGCGCGTGAACGGCCTTGGCGACGATGCAGTCGACATAAAAATACTAGGGGATGTCAAGGTTTACACCCAGTGGGAGCTCACCGGCGAGCTTCGAAAACGCCTGAAGGATCGGTTCGATGTCGAAGGCATCGAGATTCCATATCGTCGCGAAGTCCAGATCCCGTTCCCCCGCGCCAAGAACTCGGCGCCGGACGGAGACCTGGCGGGGGTGGCTGGCCCGATCGCAAAAGGCGACTAAGAGCATTGAGTGCGACATGCCGCGCGCAGCCGATCCCTAGAACCGCAGCTCCACCTGATCGATGCAGACCTTGTCGCCCTCGCCGCCATCGATGCGGTCCGCTGCAGGCACGACGAGGCGGGCGAGGATGCGGTCGCTTTCGTTCCAGAAGCGCGTCTCGGTGGGCTCGGGCGGGTAGTGCGGCGCCGGGAGGCTACCGATCGTGATTTCCTTCAGCTTCGAGACCTCGCCGTTCGCGAACGTTCGGGCAGCATCGCTCAAGAC
>JBATAT010000525.1:0-1825 GCA_049662005.1 Tepidiformaceae bacterium | reverse complement strand
CGAATTATCGACGCGAAAGCGTAGGTCTTCACGCAGGACTGATGGCGGGTTTGGTACGCTGTGCGCTGCCAATGTCTGCATCCAGTCCTCCGACCATCCGCCTGCTTTCTATTCATGAAGCCGACCTTGAGCTTGTCGCTGCGCTAGTCAACCGCGCCTTCGGCCGGTACTCCACGCTGTTTAAGGGCCAACGCACTTCGGCCGAGGACTACCGGGACGAGGCCGGTGAGGACGCGCGCGTGATTGTCGTCGAGGAGGATGGCCAGCTGGTGGCTACCGCAATGATTGCCCTGGCTGAGCGGTTCACCGAATCGGATCAGCATGGGCCCTCGGGGACGGTACGGCCGTCGCAGGCGCCGGTCGTGATGCCAGAGCATCCCTGGCAGGGAGCGATGTATTTCGGGCTGGCCGGGGTGGAGCCAGAGCGGATGAATAGCGGTTTCGGCCGGATGATGGTGAACCGGGTGGAAACGCTGGCGAAGACCGAGGGCTATCCGGCGGTTGCGCTGGGTACAGTTCGGGAGTTCGGGCTGGTCGATTACTACGAAAAGCTTTCCTACCGGGTGACGCACGAACAGGAGTTCCCGGCCGGGCACTGGGATTTCGCCGTGCCGCATCATCACTGTGAAATGATTAAGCGCCTGTGAGCTACTCGATCGTTCCGGCGGAGCCATGCGATGCGGTCGCGATTAACCGTGTCATCAACGCTGCCTACCGGGTCGAGGACTTCTTCAAAATCGGGGATCGGACACACGTCCGGGAGATTGCGGATTACCTCCTCCATGAGACCTTCCTCGTGGCGAGGGACGACGATGACGAGATTGTTGGGGTGGTGCGGGTGGCCATGGCCGGCGGGCGGGGCCATTTCGGGATGCTTTCGGTTGCACCGGAAGCCCAGGGGACGGGCCTTGGACGGGAACTGCTGCTTGCTGCCGAGGAGTTCGCTCGCGAGCGACGCTGTTGCTGGATGGACCTCGAGGTGGCCAGCCCGCGGTTGGAGCTGCCGGCGTTCTACCGCAAGTTCGGTTACGAAGTCAGCGGGCGTTCCGAATGGCCTGAAAGTGAACTCGACCGGCTGAAATCGCCCGCGTACTTCGTCGTGATGTCGAAGCCACTGGCGGAGGGCGGCTAGCGCCGGCCGAACTGGCGTTCTATCGTCTCGGTGCCAAGGTGCACAAGAGTGGGGCGACCATGGGGGCAGGTGCGGGGGGCGGTCGTCCGCTCGAGGTCCTCAACCAGGCGCCGCATCTCGTCCATAGCGAGGAGCATCCCGGCGCGGACGCTGCTGTGGCAGGCGACGGTGGCAGCGGCGCGGCCGAAGGGGTCCTCGACGCGCTGTTCATCCCCCAGCTTCTGAAGCAGTGCTGTGACTTCTTCGACGATATCGCGGGCACCCAGCCCCGCAGGGACCGACCGGATGAGGGCCGCACGTTCGCCGAACGGTTCGATTTCGAGGCCGAGCCGGGCGAGCGATTCGCGGTGTTCATCGAGCGTTAGCGCGAGAGGTGCCTCGAGTTCGAGCACGAGCGGCTCCAGCAGTGGCTGGACGCCGTCGGGGTCGGCCGGGGAGCGAGCGACGAGGCGGTCGTAGACGACTCGTTCGTGGGCAGCATGCTGGTCGAGCAGGTACATACCGTCCGGACCTTCGCAGACGAGGTAGGTCGCGTTGAGTTGACCAACAACACGCAGCATCGGCAGCAGGGCACGCTGGGTTCGCGCAGGAACACCCGGGTGGTCCGGATTCGCGCGAGAGAGTTCGAAGGACGACTGGAGCGGCTCGGGTGCTCGCAACGGCGATGGGGCATCCGCGTGGAGGGCACGGATG
>JBATAT010000524.1:0-2172 GCA_049662005.1 Tepidiformaceae bacterium | reverse complement strand
GGCCTCGAAATCCTCTTCTTCTCCAGCAGATTCAACGTTCCTGGCGCCTTGCTGAATCTCCCCCTTCGTGCCCAGATGTCCGTTCCGCTTGCCGGATGACGGAGTAGCCGTGCATCTCATCCTTGTCCGACACGGTGAGTCACTTGGGAACGCCGCTGGCGTCCTCCAGGGGCGCCTCGACTACGCGTTGAGCGACCTTGGCGTGCGCCAGGCGGAACTCACGGCCGCGCGCCTCGCCGATTCCGGCGCCACTCGCGTACTCTCAAGCCCGCTCACCCGCGCAAGCGCCACTGCCGCCTTCATCGCATCGTCACTCAACCTGGATCTCCAACTCGAGCCGGACCTCGCCGAATACGATATTGGCGAAGGCGCCGGGCTCACCATAACGGAAGTGCGGGCGAAGTATCCCGAAGCGCTTGCCGCCCGCACTGCGGGAAGGCGCTTCCTCTTTCCCCGGGAAGAGGGCAGAGACCAATTCCACCTCCGCCTCAGGCGAGCACTCGAACACCTCCAGGAACTCGAAGGCACCACCATCGCCGTCGCCCATGGCGGTGTCATCAGCGCCTTCTGCCATATCGTCATCGGCCTCGACCTCAACCGGCCCGGCGCGTTCCAGGTAGGGAACTGTTCGATTACCGAAATCATCCGCGATCGCGCCGGACGTCTCGTCCTTCGGCAGCACAATGACATGTGCCACCTTGAAGGGCTCGAAACGACGGTCGACCGGGGCTGAACGCTACTTCTTCGCCTTTTCCTGTTGCTCCAGGATCGTGTTTGCGATCAGGCGCGCATGCGGGAACGGCTTCCAGCCCTGGGGCGTGTTGTAGTACCGCGTTCCGGCCTGGTACTCGTCCGGTTCGCGGTCGCCGTACTCAACGTCGATCCCGTTGACACGAATCGATGGTGAGCCGAGAAACTTCTTGTCCTTCGCGTCCTCCATCCCGTCGACTTCTGTGTAGACCACTTCTGTATCGACCCCCGTCGATTCGATGGCCATCTTGAGGTTTTCTTCGGCTTCGGCGCCACGGCCAGTCGCTTTGGAGTACATGAATTCGATTTTCATTGTGGTTCTCGTTCTTCTGGATTGATTGGCTCTTCGTCCCGAAGCGCGGCCCATCGTGCGACGGCGCGGGCTTCGAAGCCGAGTTCGCCTGGTACGTAATACTGTGGCGACCCTAACTCTTCGGGCAAATAGCGCATTCCCCGCGCCACGTGGCCCTGTTCATCGTGAGCGTACTGGTATCCCTGCCCGTATCCGAATTGCCGCATGAGCCCCGTTGCCGCGTTCCGAAGTTGTAGCGGCACCGGGAGATGCGAGGTCTTCGAGACATCGGCTGCTGCGCGGTCGTAGCCCGAGCCGACACTGTTGCTTTTCGGAGCAAGTGCGAGGTAGAGCGCACACTCCGCCATCGGGTAGAACCCTTCCGGCATACCGACGAAGTGAACCGCCTGCTGGCAGGCCATGGCGACCACAAGGGCCTGTGGGTCCGCGAGCCCGACGTCTTCGGAAGCCAGGATCACCATTCGGCGGATGATGAACAGCGCGTCCTCGCCGCTTTCGATCATCCGTGCCAGCCAGTAGAGCGCGGCATCCGGATCGCTGCCGCGGAGAGTCTTAATGAACGCCGAAATCGTGTCGTAGTGGTAGTCGCTCTGGCGGTCGTAGTAGGGCCTGCGATCCTGCAGCGCCTGCGCGACGTCGACCGCGCCGATCGTCGTCCGGCCGGCGCCTTCTGCAACGTCGGCAGCGATCTCGAGCGCGGTCAACGCAGCCCGTCCGTCCCCACCAGCGCCCTCCTGCAGCGCGCGCATGGCATCGTCGTCGATCGAAAGCTCACGCTCGCCAAGCCCACGCTCGCGGTCGTTTAGGGCGCGCTCGATCACCCGGGCGAGTGCTTCCGGGTCCAACGGCTTCAGACGGACGACGCGTGCTCGGCTCAACAGCGGTGCGATGACTTCGAACGAAGGGTTCTCCGTCGTCGCGCCGATGAGGGTGACCGTGCCGTCCTCGACGTAGGGAAGGATGACGTCCTGCTGAGCCTTATTGAAGCGGTGGATCTCGTCGATGAACAGCACGGTCCGGACGCCTGCCGCTCGGCGCGCCTGCGCTTCCGCCACAACCTTCCTCAGGTCAGCCACTCCCGATGAGACCGCCGAAACTGCCATGAACTC
>JBATAT010000523.1:0-3765 GCA_049662005.1 Tepidiformaceae bacterium | reverse complement strand
GGGCACGCCGCAGTGTCGGCTGAAGTTCGCCGAGTTCCTGGACCGCGAATCCTGGTAGGCCGAAGCTCGCTGCATAGGCGACAAAGTCGGGGTTCTGGAAACTGACGCCAAAGGTCCGTCCATAACGTCGCTTCTGATTGAGTTCGATGAGGCTAAAACGCTCATCCACCAGGACAACCACAACAAACGCCGTCCCAATCCGTTTTGCCGTTTCGAGTTCCTGCGAATTCATCATGAAGCCACCGTCGCCGGTTACCGCAACGACCTTACGTGCCGGGTGTACGAGCTTCGCAGCTACGGCGCCCGGAACCGACAACCCCATCGAGGCAAGTCCGTTCGGGATAACAACGGTGTTCGGGCGGGTTGCGGGAAAGTGGGTCGCAAGCCACAACTTGTGGGCACCAACGTCGCTGATGACGATGTCGTCGTCGCCCAGGACCGCGCGCAGTTCGCGCATGAAGCGAGCGGGGCGGATGGGGAACGCGTTGTCAATCGAACTCTCGGCGGCACCGTCGGTGGAGGGGCGGAACCGCTGCCAGTCCCATTGCGGCGCGGTACCGGCGAACCCATCCACGAGCGCGCGCAGGGTTTCGCCAATTTCCCCTACAACCTCTACGGCCGGAATGTAGCTGTGGTCGAGTTCCGCGGCGGTGCTATCGATATGCACGATGGTGTGCGTGCTGCCTCGGTTCCACACCGAGGGCTCCCACTCAACCAGGTCATAGCCAACCGCGAGCACGAGGTCGGCCTCCGCGAGAATGCCTTGCGGCGCCCCGTGCGAGCGTAACCCCATGGCGGGCAGTGCCAGGTGGTCGCGATAGTCGAGGACGCCTTTTCCCATGAACGTCGTGATAACCGGGATGTTCGCTCGCTGTGCGAACGCGGCCAGGCTATCCGCCGCCTGCCGGCGAATTACTCCATTGCCGGCAAGGATCAGTGGGCGCTCGGCCTGCTGAAGCAATTCCATGGCACGCGCGATGCTTTCTGGCCTGGCGATTGGATACGTCGTTCGCCGGACGGGTATTGGCGAGCCCTCAACAGTGGCTTCGGCGACGTCCTCCGGCAACTCGATGTGGGTGGCGCCCGGCTTTTCCATTCGTGCCCGGCGGAATCCCATGCGCACGATTTCTGGCACGGTTTCCGGCAGTTCCACACGCGCGTTCCACTTCGTGATTGGCCGGAAGAGCGCCATTATGTCGAGATACTGATGTGACTCCTTGAAGAATCGCTCCATGCCCGCCTGGCCGGTGATCGCCACCAGTGGTGCGCGGTCAAGGTGTGCGTCAGCGACGCCGGTAATGAGGTTCGTTGCACCTGGCCCGAGTGTTGCAAGGCAAACGCCCGGATAGGTGCTCAGCCGCCCATAGACATTGGCCATGAATGCTGCGCCAGCCTCATGCCTGGTCATCACGAACTTGATCTGGTTGCTCCGCGAAAGGGCGTCCATGAGCCCGAGATTCTCTTCACCGGGGAGCCCGAAGATATATTGGACGCCTTCGTTTTCGAGGCACTGGACGAAAAGCTCGCTGGCGTTCAACTCATCACCCCGTCAGGCCAGACGCCTGTCGGCAACGTTGAATTTCTATAGAGCATTCACGGCCTCCTTATTTCATACCGTCCCGCTCGTTTGTTGGTCACACGCCAGTAGAAGTGGCGCCGTGCTGCCAGCCAGCGCTCAATGTCTTGAGTAATACCCCCGAGGGAACCGCAGCAGCGTGAAGGTTCATTCTGAGGCCGGTAGCACGACGTTTGACTGCTGAGGACCGATCCAGACGGTCTTCGTGTTTACAAATTCGCGAATGCCGTACTGACCGAGCTCGCGACCGTAGCCGCTACGCTTAACGCCGCCGAATGGGAGGCGTGGATCCGATGAAACCATTGCGTTGATGAAGACCGACCCCGCTTCGATCTCTCGCGCCAGGCGGCGCCCAAGGTCGAGGTCTCGAGTCCATAGCGAAGAACCCAGCCCGTACTCCGACTGATTCGCCAGTTCGATGGCATGCGCCGCATCGCGCGCACGGATAACGGCGGCGGCCGGGCCGAAGGTCTCTTCCTTAAACACCGGCATGTCTGGTGTCACGTCTGTAATCACCGTCGGAGCGTAGTAGTACCCTTTGCGCTCCACTCGATGTCCGCCGGAGGCGACTACCGCCCCCGCTGCAACCGAGCGTGTCACCTGGTCTTCAAGTGCATCTCGCAGGTCATCCCGGGCAACGGGGCCGAGCTCGGTCTCCTGTTGACGCGGATCGCCGACGCGCAGCTTCTCGACGGCCGAGATGAATTGCGCTGTGAACCGGTCGGCCACCTTGTCCACGACGATGAAGCGCTTCGCCGCAATACAACTCTGCCCGGCGTTCTGGTAACGGGCGTTCACCGCAGTCGCCGCGGCTGCATCGACATCCGCGTCAGCAAGGACGATAAACGGGTCCGAGCCACCCAGCTCGAGCACCGTCTTCTTGATGGCCCGCCCACTCGTTTCGGCAACTTTGGAACCGGCAAATTCGCTGCCCGTGAGTGTGACTGCGTGCACGCGGTCATCCTCGATGATCGGCGCAACGCCGCCGCTGGGGACGAGGAGCGTACGGAAGGCTCCGGAAGGGAAGCCGGCTTCGCGGAAGACCTCTTCAATCGCGAGTGCGCAACGGGGGACGTTCGAAGCGTGCTTCAAGAGCCCGGTATTGCCCGCCATCAGCGCGGGCGCCGCAAATCGAAACACCTGCCAGAGTGGAAAGTTCCACGGCATCACTGCGAGGACTGTGCCAATCGGGTCGAAGGCCACATAGCTCTCGGTCGCCGAGCTGGGCGAATCGATGTCGTGGAGAAACGCCTCGGCGTTCTCGGCGTAGAAATCGCAGCACCACGCGCACTTTTCGACTTCGGCTTCCGCCTGCCGGACAGGTTTGCCCATCTCGTCGGTCATGAGCAGGGCGAGGCGCGTCTTATTCGCGCGAAGGTAAGCTGCTGCCGCGACCATGTGTCGCGAACGCTCGGTGAAAGACGTCTTTCGCCAGGTCGTAAAGGTTGTTGCGGCGTTCTCGAGTGCTTGTTCCACTTCGTCCGGCGTGTGGTCTTCGAAGGTCGCTTCAACTTCCTCCGTCGCCGGGTTGATCGATTGAAATGCCATCGCTGGCCCCCTTTCGCGTCCCGAAGCTGTCACTCCATTCTGACACAGTGGCGGGGGCACTGGGTCCTCACACCCGGCGGCTCATCGGATACTCGGACTGGGGGTGCTCATAGGGCGGATGGGACTGGGAACGTGAACCCGGCCCGAAAGCCCGTGGGAACCCGGCAATGCACGCCCCCCGATCGGAGTCACCTGAGGAAATGTGGTTCTGCATCACGGCAGCGGGTGAGCGTCGCCGGGCGGTTCAAAGGCGGGCGTGCAGGGAATGAGGAAGTGGCTCCCCGACGTGGATTCGAACCACGAATCCTTCCCCGGAAGGACGGTTAACATCCGCGCGCCCGGATTGCGACAGGGAATGAGGAAGTGGCTCCGCGAACCGGGGGAGAATCCGAACTTTTCTGAGATTCGAGGCTGTTCTCAAGGTCGATTGCAGCAAGAAACAAAGCTCCGCCGAGAAGCGGCACTACTTCTCCTGGGACGACATACCTTCACCCGAGGGATGGCAACGAACCGAGAGGGTCTACGGTCGCCCGAACCCGGCGCGTCTCGCTCGCGAATGGAAGGCAGCGATGAACGAGCGCGGGGAATCCAGGGCCGACCTCGCGCGGCGGCTCGGCGTCTCGCGAGCTCGGGTAACGCAG
>JBATAT010000522.1:0-8377 GCA_049662005.1 Tepidiformaceae bacterium | reverse complement strand
ATGCTGGCATCGCACCATCGGAAGTCGACTACGTGAACGCTCACGCCACCAGCACGCCCCTCGGCGATACGGCCGAGACCAACGCCATCAAGCTGGCCTTCGGCGACCATGCCCGCAAGGTCGCCATCAGCGCGACGAAATCGCTCATCGGCCACGGGCTCGGCGCCAGTGGTGGCATGGAAACAGTGGCGACGGTGAAGACGATCGAAACGGGCACGATTCACCCCACGATCAATCTCCACACGCCCGACCCAACCTGCGACCTGGACTACGTCCCGAACGTGGCGAGGCAGGCCGATGTCCGGGTAGCGCTAAAAAACAGCTTTGGCTTCGGTGGCCAGAACAGCTGCCTGGTCATCACGAAGTACGTGAAGTAGTAAGCCCACGGATCGGCGCCCGGATCACCTGCCGGGCAGGATCTTCACCCGTCGCTGCGGGTCTTTGCCCGAGCTTGTGCTGTCCAGGTTGTAACGGGTCGCGAGCTGGTGCTGCACGCGGCGGATGTAGCTGTTCGCCGGCGGGAGTTCCACGGGCCGGCCGTCTTCGATGACCTTCGCGATCGCGTCTTCGGTATCGCGGAAGACATCCACCATCGGGTCCCGGCGCGGCGCCCGGCTGCCTTCGAAACCATCAGGCCTGAACTGGGTCAGAACCTGCTCCAGCTGGTAGGCGCTATTGTTCTTCACCACGTACATCGGCAGGTTTCGCTCCTCGGCGTCGCGCAGCGCAGCTGGCTTCGAACGGTAGTGGCTCCGCATCGTCAGCACAGCATCCGCGGCCGCAACATCGTCGACCATTTCGATTGGCAGGCCGCTGTTGCGGATGGCGGCTTCGAGACGCGCTCGAGGGATACCGAACGGATAGAGGTGGATCACCCGGCTGTTTTCGGTCCGTACCGGTGCCTCCGCGGGCGCAGCATCGGGCTCAAAGAGTCCTGCGTCGCGGGGTTCGCGCACGTGGCCGCCGCTTCTGCGGTGGGGCGGTTCGCCCCAACCGGTACGTTGCGGCCGGGCGCCACCGGAAAGCAATCCGGATGAAGCCCGGTCGGGCGCACGCTGCGGTTCGTCGATGACTTCGACACGACCGCTGGTGCTCAGCTGCCGTGTTTCGGGGTTCGCAGCATAGCCACGCAACATCGCGTCCACGGTGTCGGCCACGTTCTTGTGGAGCGCAACCCGCTTCCAGCTTTCAATTTCGATGACCACGTCGAAGGTTGGCGGCGCCTTCCGCTCGAGGATGGACTTCTGCGTGCCGCGGCGGCGTGCTTCCTCGTCCCCGAGCGTCACCGACTGGATACCGCCGATCAGGTCGGCGAGGGTCGGGTTCAGCATCAGGTTTTCGAGCGATGTGCCGTGCGCGGTGCCGACGAGTTGCACGCCTCGCTCGGCGATCGTGCGGGCCGCCTGGGCTTCGAGTTCGGTGCCAATTTCATCGATCACGATGACTTCCGGCATGTGGTTCTCGACTGCTTCGATCATCACCGCATGCTGCGCCGAGGGGGTCGCCACTTGCATCCGCCGAGACCCACCGATCGCCGGGTGCGGAACGTCGCCGTCGCCGCCAATTTCGTTTGAGGTATCGACGATGACGACGCGCTTGTTGGCGTCATCCGCAAGCACCCGGGCCACTTCGCGCAACATCGTCGTCTTGCCCACGCCCGGCTTACCAAGGAAAAGGATGCTCTTGCCGCTGAGGACGAGATCTTCGATGACGCGAATGGTTCCGTAGACCGCGCGGCCCACCCGGCAGGTGAGGCCGACGATCTTGCCCCGGCGGTTGCGGATACAACTGATCCGGTGGAGCGTCCGCTCGATGCCCGCACGGTTGTCGTCGCCGAAATCGCCGATGTGATCGATCACGAACTGGAGGTCGATTTCGGTCACTTCTTCGTGGCTAAGCACGACTTCGCGGCCGGGATAGCGAGCTTCGGGCAGACGGCCGAGGTCCATCACGACCTCGAGCAGATCGACTCGCATCTCGGGCTCGGCCAGTGCTTGAACAATTCGCGGCGGAAGCGCTTCGAGCAGCAAATCCAGGTCATCGGTGACGATCTGTTCGTTGGGGAAGAGAGTTGTTGAGGTTGCGAGCTGTGTCACGGCTGTTATTGCGGCAGCGCCATCGATTCGGCGGCGACCGGTACGACCTCCTTCAACGGATTTAGGACAGCGAGTCGGCGAGCGCTCATGAGGCGGACGCCCAGTTGAGGATAACCGCGTTCGGCCGCGGCGGATTCGAGCGAGATCTGGTGTTCTGCAATGACCAGCGTGCCATGCCGTCCGGCGTGGCGTTCGACAAGGTCGAGCGTTGCATCGATAAGCTCCGCGCTGGAATCGTCGATCATCACGTAGCTCTCACGTTCGCCGATGCCAACCCAGGCCGAAAGCCCCTCGGGACTATCGACGACGTACTCGCGCTCGGTGTCGAATGAATCGAGCACAGCGCGCCAATCTTGCTGCGTCGGCGCTTCGTTACGGCGAACAGCTTCGGGCACGGCGCGGCAGTACAGCCGGAAGACACCATGGCGATCGGCACGGGTGGCTGGCCGGAACGGGGCCTCTTCGGCTCCAGAGCCGGCGCCGACGGCATAAAGGTGTTCGATCCGGTAGGCCATGAACCCGCCCCGTCGCAGCGCCTGGGCATGGGGCGAGCCCTCAGCGAAGCGGAGGTAGGCCGTCCGCCCACCGCGCCGGGCAATTTCCTCGGCGACTCCATCGCACAGCGCGATGATCGTCTCGTCGTCCTTATCACGCGCGATTCGGAGCGAATCAACTTCCCAGGCGGCGCCGCCCGAAAGCTCGCGGGCCACACAAACGCCGCGATACCCGAGCCCGCGGCGCACGCCCAGTACCGAGGTCCGCGGCATTTTGGGAAGGTGCGTCAGGCCAGTGGCGGCAAGCCCGCTGGTCACCAGCAAGTTCTCGCCACCGCGGGTCGCGATGACTTCGGTGCTCAAGCGGCCCAGTTGTGGCCAGAGCGTGGCCGCGTCGATCGGGCTCAGTGGTTCAGCGCGCAACTCACTCATGGCGCCACCCCGGCGACCGTGCCGATCGTCAAGAAGAGCTCGTGGAGGCGCGTATCCCCGGTGAGTTCCGGGTGAAACGAGGTCGCGAGCATGTTGTCCTGGCGCGCCGCGACGATCGTGCCATCCTCGAGCGTACAGATGGCTCGTGCCGGCTCGAAAACCTGCTCAATCAGCGGTGCGCGGATGAAGACGGCGTGGAACGGCGGTCCCGATACGCCTTCGACTGTCAGGTTCGCCTCGAAGCTATCGACCTGGCGTCCAAAGGCATTCCGGCGTACGGCGATGTCCATCGTTTCGATCCCGGGGCGGTCGAGGTTGTCGACCTGCTTTGCAAGCAGGATAGCCCCCGCGCATGTGCCCCAGACAGGACGGCCGCTCGCGCAGAAATCACGCAGGGGTTGCTGGAAGCCGTTGCTGAGGATGAGGCGGGCGATCGTCGTGCTTTCGCCACCCGGGATGATCAGTGCATCGATCGCCGCGAGCTGCTCGACCTTGCGGATCTCGCGCACCGAGTGGCCCATCTGCTGGAGGATCTCCCGATGTTCGCGGAAGTCTCCCTGCAGCGCGAGCACGCCCACAGTCATATGCCGGTGGCCATTGAGCGAGGTTGTCATGGCAGGCCGGGCCCGAAACACAGGCCACTCCAGGTTCTTCTCATCAACTGTGGAGAGAAGGAGGGGGTCGGAGAACGACGGAGTTGTATCAGTAGTCGGCACCCTGAGGGAAGTACTTCAAGTGTAGCGCATGGCCAAAGCATTGCGATGGCTGCAGGGCTTAACCTTCGTCCATGAATCGGTGGGCCAGGGTTTCGAAAATCGGTCGGTTCCCGTTTGCCAATCCGGGCATTCCTCGGTTCAAGCCTCGAACGGCCAACCACGAGCTTGCTCTCAACGGTTGAGGTCGGGCCGCCGAACTTACACCGCCTGTACTTAGGACGCTCGATGCGATCCAGATCGCCTCGGCGATGCAGTTCGGGCCAGATCTTGAGGGCATTCTGACCTACGACTTGCGAATGCAGCAGGCAGCCCGGGCAAATGGGCTCATCGTCCAGGCGCCGGGCAGCGGTCCTTAGAGTTGCGCGACCACCGGGAGCAACGCGGCCAATAGTGCGCCCAACTGCAACCCGCGGGTCATTGGCCCGGCGATTGCCGCATCGTTGTGCACCAGGTAGTGGTTGCGGCGGCCCTGGCGCTCGCGCGAGATAAACCCGGCGCTCTCCAGGTCCGCAACAATCCGCTTGACCGCGCGTTCACTGATGCTGACCTTCACCGCGAGTTCACGCAGGCGAATGTCAGGCTCTTCGGTCACGCAAAGCAGGACGTTCGCGTGGTTCGTCAAGAAATTCCAGTCAGACATCGTGGGAACCAGAGTACACCCTTCGAATTCTCAGTTCCAGTAGTGTGGGTGGGATGAACGAAAGGCCTGTTAACGCTCGACCTGGAAGCTGCCAAGCGCCGGGTCGATGGCCAGAAGCGAGATCTCGATCCGTTCGACATTGGCCTCGGCTGGTCCCCGTTTGCAGGCGATGACGAACTGCTTAATCACTCTGCGATCGCCCTGGACGATCGCCTCACAGCTGCCATCAGGAAGCTGGCGGCAGCTACCGTAGAGGTAGAGTGAATCGGCGACATTGCGCAGCCAGAGCCTGAATCCCACCCCCTGGACTTTCCCATGGATGACGATGCGGCGGCGTTCCGGCACGTAGACATCGATCTTCGCCACACCGTAGATATCGGCGCACATGGCGATGACCTTCAGCCGGGCGGGTCGTCCTGTTGAACCGCGAGCGCCAGCGACCGGCCCACTCCCCTCGACGCGAAGCGGCGGAGGGGCCAGCAACTCCACCACGGCGGTGCATCCATGAACGCCGGCGTTCGGCGAACGTGGTGGCGCACAAAGCGCACCCCGGCATTGCTGCCACGGTACTGACCGGCGGCGGGGACGGACCCCTCGAGCGTGGTGCAGGCGAGAGATGCGTGCAGGTAAGCAGAAGTCCACTTCGCCGACCACGAACTGCGGGCATCAGCACACGCGCATCGACTCCCATCGCGGGGTCCTTCGCGGCCGTTTCCAACCGCAAAAACCGCCCATCTCGATTCGCCCCCAGATACGATTCGTGTTAAACTGCGCAGGTAAGTAAGCGAATTGCCCACTCTCCCAAAACAGGGCGCGCGCAGGGGTTCGTAGCTCGGATTTATGACTACACCTAGTGCTCCATCAACTTCCTATACCGCGGACAACATTCAGGTTCTCGAAGGACTCGAGGCTGTCCGCCGTCGCCCCGGCATGTACATCGGCACCACCGACAAGTCGGGCCTTCACCATCTGATCAAAGAACTCGTCGACAACGCAGTCGACGAGGCTATGGCTGGCTATTGTGACCGCGTCGAGGTCATCATCCACAACAACGGCTGGTGCACCGTCACCGACAACGGTCGCGGCATCCCCGTCGATGTCCAGAAACAGACAGGCAAGACAGCAGTCGAAACGGTCCTGACGGTGCTCCACGCGGGGGGCAAGTTCGGTGGCGGAGGATACAAGGTCTCGGGCGGCCTTCACGGCGTTGGCGCCAGCGTAGTGAACGCACTCTCAGAAGAGATGTGGGTCGAAGTAGTGCCCGATCCCGAAGCACAGGGCGCCGATAAGGCCGGGAAGGTCTACCACCAGGACTACGCGCGCGGCGTACCCCTCAACGACCTCACCCCAACCAAACTCACAACCGAACGCGGCAGCGGCACCACCGTGAGCTTCAAGCCGGATGCCTCGATTTTCGAGAGCGTCGAATTCGATTTCCACACCGAGTCCGAACGCCTGCGGCTCTACGCCTTCCTCACCAAGAAGGTCTGGTTCCACCTCTACGACGAGCGCGATGGCCGCGAAGTGAACTACTACTTCGAAGGCGGCATCAAGAGCTTTGTCCGTCACGTCAACCACGACCGGGTGGCCGTGAACTTCGACCCCATCTACGCCGACCGCGAAATCGATGGCAACGCGATCGAGTTCGCCATTCAGTACAACGAAGGCTACAACGAGACGGTCTACACCTTCGCCAACTCGATCAACACGATCGATGGCGGCAGCCACATGACGGGCTTCCGCCAGGCGCTGACACGCGTCCTCAACGACTACGCTCGCAAGGCGAAAATCCTCAAGGACAACGATCCCAACCTGACCGGCGACGACGTCCGCGAAGGGCTCGTCGCGGTCGTTTCGGTGAAGCTCCCGGAGCCACAGTTCGAAGGCCAGACAAAGACGCGGCTGGGCAACCCCGAAGTGGGCGGCCAGGTTCAGACTGTGGTCGGCGAGGCCTTATCCCAGTACCTCGAAGAGAACCCGAACGACGGTCGCAAGATCGTCGAAAAGTGCCTTGTGGCCAGCCGTGCGCGCGAGGCCGCCCGCAAGGCCCGTGACCTCGTGCAGCGCAAGAGCGCGCTCGAAAGCGGAACCCTTCCGGGCAAGCTGGCCGACTGTTCGAGCCGCGACCCCGAGGAATCTGAGATCTTCATCGTTGAGGGCGATAGCGCGGGCGGTTCGGCCAAGCAGGGTCGCGACCGCAAGTACCAGGCGATCCTGCCGCTCTTCGGCAAGATCCTGAACGTTGAAAAGGCACGGCCCGATAAGATGCTCGGCCACGAGGCCATCCGCCTCGTGATTTCCGCACTCGGCACGGGTATCCGCGAGACCTTCGACGTTTCACGCCTGCGCTACCACAAGGTCATCATCATGACCGACGCCGACGTCGATGGCGCGCACATCCGGACGCTGCTGCTGACCTTCTTCTTCCGGAACATGCCGGAACTCATCGATGGCGGATACCTGTATATCGCGCAGCCACCCCTTTACCGCATCCAGCAGGGCAAGGACATTCGCTACTTCTACAACGACGCCCAACTCGACGAGTACAGGAAGGGCAAAAAGCAGAACCTGAACGTGCAGCGGTTCAAGGGTCTCGGCGAAATGAACGCGGAGCAACTCTGGGACACGACAATGAACCCGGAGAATCGCATCTTGCTGCAGGTCAACGTTCACGATGCGGCAACAGCCGATTCACTCTTCTACGAACTCATGGGCGACGAAGTCATCCATCGCCGCCGCTTCATCCAGGCCAACGCGGCGAACGTGAAGAACCTGGATATCTAAGGTGCGTCCCGCGCGGCGCACAATGGCTGCCTCCCGTACCATCGCATCCACATGGGATTCGATATTGAAGCAATCATCAAGACGGTCGGTTACATCGGCCTGTTCGCTATCATCTTCGCCGAAACCGGGCTGCTCATCGGGTTCTTCCTTCCTGGCGACACCCTCCTGCTTTCGGCGGGCCTGCTAATCCAGCAAGACAAAGTCGGGCTCGAACTCTGGATCCTGATCCCGTTGCTCATCGCGGCAGCGGTTATCGGTGACGCCACCGGCTACCAGATCGGGAAGCACACCGGGCCGCGGCTCTTCAAGCGAGAGGACAGCAGGCTCTTCCACCGCGACCACCTCGAACGTGCCCAACGCTTCTACGAAAGGCATGGCGGCAAGACGATCATCCTCGCACGCTTCCTGGCCTTCGTTCGGACGTTCGCGCCAACCGTGGCCGGCGCCGCCTCGATGCCCTACTCGAAGTTCGTCACCTACAACATCGTAGGTGCGGCACTCTGGGTGCCTTCGATGACGCTGATGGGTTACTTCTTCGGCAAAGCAATCCCACCCGACCTGGTTGAGCTGTTCTTCGTGGCGATGGTCGTGGCGATGGTAGCCGCCTCAACGGCACCGGCCCTGTTTCATCTCTGGCGCGAACGCCGCAAAGCCGCCGCGTAGACACCCCACCCCACAAACCCCAGGCGCGACAGACATGGAGCGCTACAATCCCGGCGAAACCACGGAACACGACCCATGGTCGGGACGCCGGCACCGCCAGGCCGCTGTTCCACCGACCACCGAGGTAATTTCGGCAGCCCAGCGCTCCTTCTCAGTCGCGCCTGTTGTTTGTACGCGGTCCGCGCCACACCAGACCCCTGTTCCACCCACCACTGACGTGGCACGACTACGAAATGCCACCCCCAACCCCAAACCAACCCCAGGCGCGACTGACAAGGAGCGCTACAATCCCGGCGAACCACCGCGCACCACCCATGGGTGGGACGCCGGCACCGCCATGCCCCTGTGCCACCGACCACCGACGTGATTTCGGCATTCCAGCGCTCCTTGGCAGTCGCGCCTGTGTTTGTACCCGGTGCGGCACCGAAGCACGCTGGGCAATCGACGACCGGTGATTTCGCAATCCCAGCGCTCCTTGCCAGTCGCCCTGTGTTCATTAAGCGATGCCCCAGCAGGCCATCACGCAGCCACCCCCCAAAACGAAGTGCCCCC
>JBATAT010000521.1:0-1915 GCA_049662005.1 Tepidiformaceae bacterium | reverse complement strand
CACCTACTCCCCCCGGCCTGGGCACGTGATCGAGGTGGGGTTTCACGGCCCTCTGCCGCTGTCGCGTGGAGGGGAGATGGGCCGGTCGCTAACGCTCGCGGTTCGTTGCCCTCACCTACTCTCGCCGGCTTGGGAGACGGGGAGTAATCCTGTGCGCGAGAGACGCGGTGTTAGGCCGCGGAAGTGCTGCTTCGGAACACAGAGAAAGAGGGCCTTGCGGCCCTCTTTCCCTGTTGGTTTTCCTCGTTACCAGCTGATGGTCAGGGCCGGAACCGCCGCGGAAACGACAGCAACTGCAGCCAGAGCACCAAGTACGAGGAGCGTCCGGAGCTTAGCCATAAAGGCACCTCCCGCTTTCTCACCAGCCTTTTTCAGACTGGCGGGTATTTAATACTGCGGGTGGCCAAACGGTGTCAATAGAGTTGATGCAAGAGTTTGAATGTCCAGATTCACAACGATTTGTAAAATTTCACTTTGCAGCCGCTATGCAGCTCCGGGGCCTTCGCGCCGGTGGATGCTGAGGCCGAGCTGGAGTTCTTCGATAACGGATTCGGCGAGACTCCGATCTCGTTCATCGGGCATTCCGCCCCGCCATGTGGCCATCGCGAGTTCGGCGACCTTGTTGGCGCCGAAGGTCCGCTCAGCTTCGGCCAATTCTTCGGCCCGTGCAGCCTGGTGCAGCACGATTCGGTCGCGAAGGATCTCCCGGACTTTGTCCTGGGCAGCGCGTGCTGCCTCGGCTGCGGTCAGCGGGGGCAGCCGCTTCTTCTCGAGCACGCAGGCCCGGCTGACCACCGGGTCGTCGCCGTCCTCTGCGAGGAAGAAGTCGCCATCGGCGAGCCAGCGCGAGAAGATCTCGCGCTCGAGGGCGCCCGTGAACAGCGTCAGCGGATAATTCTTAAAGTACTGGCGGAGCGCGCTGTGCTTCAGAAGGAGGGCAAGAAGAACGTCCTCTGGGAGAAGGGGCGCTTGCTGTTCGGGGCGCCGGCGGGAGGCACCCGGGCGAACTGGAGCACCTGCTCGCAGCCGTTCCATAACGGCGTCTTCGCTGATGCCGAGATGGCGGGCGACGCGCTGGACATACATCGAACGTTCGACGGGGTCACTGACGGCGTGAAGGACCGGCCGGAGCCGGTCTACGGCAGCCCGTGCCTGCATGGGCGATTCAATGGGTTCGGCGTCCATGAGCCGTTGGAGAAGGAATTCCGGGAAGGTCGGCGCGTCTTCTATGGCCCGGCGCCAGGTCTCGGGCGATTCCCGCGCGACCACATCCGGGTCCTGGCCTGCTGGAAGGGGGGCCACCCTGAGGTCGACTTCGTTCGAACTGACAATTGCGTCGGCGAGGCGGGCGGAGTGGGCAACCGTATCCGGGGAATCGATGCCGAGGAAGAGGCCGCCGGCACGCTCCGCGGCTGCGAGCCCAGCGGCATCGGGGTCCATGGCGAGGACGATTCTCTTCGCGAAGCGCCGCAGGAGGGCGGCGTGATTCTCAGTCAGGGAGGTGCCCATGGTGGCAACCACGTTGGGGAAGCCGGCCTGCCATGGCCCGAGGACGTCCATGTAGCCCTCGACGACGATGGCCGTCCCTTGCTCACGAATGGCGGGAGCAGCGATGTTCAGTCCGAATAGCGTGCGGCCTTTGTCGAAGAGGTCGGTCTGGGGCGAGGTCAGGTACTAGGGTTCCTCACCCTGGAGGCCACGGCCACCCATGGCGATGAATTCGCCGCGTTCGTTTGCGATCGGGATGATGACCCGTCCACGGAAGCGGTCATAGCCTTCGCGGCCGTTTTCGCCTTCGATGAGGAGTCCGGCGCCAATCATGTCCTTGTCTTCGTAACCACGATTGCGAAGGAAGTCGCGGAGGCCACGCCACCCGTCCGGCGCCCAGCCGATTCGCCAGGTGTCGATGGTGTTC
>JBATAT010000520.1:0-6265 GCA_049662005.1 Tepidiformaceae bacterium | reverse complement strand
CTGCCTACAAGGCGGGGCAGCTCACGGTTGAGCAGTTCAACGCTGCTGCGCTTCGTTCCGTGACGGCGACTCGCGAGGAACTTCGCGCCTTCGCCGCTGAGGCCGTGACGGTTCGCGATGGCTTCATGGAACTGCTCGACTGGGCACACTGGAACGGCTGGGTAACCGCCGTCGTGAGCAACGGGTTCGATTTCTATGTCGATGCGGTGCTCGACAAGATAGGCGCTGAGCGCATCGCTCGCCACGCGGGACGAGCGCGCTACGACTACCGCTGGTTGGTGCAATATCTCAGCCCTCGCGGCGTTGAGCTCGTCGATGGCTTCAAGCTTAGCTACGCGGCCGCATTCCAGGGGATGGGCGATTTCGTCGCGTACGTCGGCGATGGCGCGAGCGACATCGAAGCGGCGAAGCTCGCCCAGGTGGTCTTCGCCAGAGACGCCTTGCTCTCGGCCGTTGAGGGTAGCCATCCGAGCGTCCACGCGTTCGAGACGTTCGCCGACGTGCAGGCCGTTCTCGAGTCTCAGTCGGGCGCTTGGCTGGAAACGTTCGCCTCTGCGAATGAAACGAATCGCTCCGGCGGATGACGGTATAATCGGCGCATGGCAATTGCTTCAAGTTCCAGGGTTTGGACGTGGGAGGAAGCCCTCGATTTGGCCGATGGCGACCGCTACGAAGTCATCGATGGCGAATTGAAGGAGCGAATCATGAGCTTCCGGTCTTCGAAAATTGCGATACTCATCGCGGCAATGCTGGTTTCGTGGTCGCGCGCGGGTCATCCCGGAACCGTTACAGGTTCTGACGGCGGCTACACGATTTTTCCGTGGGCGCCCGGTGATGTGCGCATGCCGGACGTCTCCTACATCTCCAGGAGCCGGCTGCCGAAGACGCCGAAGCGGGGATGGGTGGACGTGCCGCCCGAATTTGCCGTTGAAGTTATCTCTCCCACCGATACCGTCTCGAATGCCGAAGACAAGGCACAGGATTACATCCGTGCCGGGGTGGGCCTCGTCTGGGTCGTAATACCGAGCACCCGAAGTGTGCATGTCTGGCGAGCGGATGGGTCGCGATCGGTGGTGCAGGCCGGCGCCACGCTCTCCGGCGAGGATGTCCTGCCGGGGTTCACCATCGAGGTCGACACACTCTTCGCTGAGGACGAATAGCTACTCCAGCAAGTCAGGGCGGCGCTCCCGGGTTCGCTGTTCCCGCTGTGCACGTTTCCACTTCTCAATGTTCGCGTGGTGCCCGCTCAGCAGTATCTCCGGCACCGGCCAACCGTTGTACTCGGCCGGGCGCGTGTACTGCGGGTGCTCAAGCAGCCCATCGGCGAAGGATTCCTCTTCCGGACTGGCTTCGTCGCCGAGCGCTCCGGGAATATGGCGCGCCACTGCATCGATGAGCACCATCGCGGGCAGTTCTCCGCCCGTCACGATGTAGTCGCCGATGGAGATCTCACGGTCGACCCGGTTGTCGATGAAACGCTGGTCGACCCCTTCGTAGCGGCCGGAAACTAACACCAGCCGAGGGTACGTCGCGAGCTCGCGGACGATCGCGTCATTCAGAACCTCGCCCTGGGGTGTCAGGAAGACCACAAGCCCCGGTTCCCCCTCTTCCGCCTGGACGTGCGTCAGCGCGCGGTCGAGGACATCGACGCGCATGACCATTCCCTGCCCGCCCCCGAACGGATAATCATCGACCGAACGGTGCCGGTCCGTCGCGTGCTCGCGAATGTCGTGCACGTGGAGCGCGAGGAGTCGGTCCTCGCGGGCTCGTTTGATAATCGAAACATCCAGCGGTCCGCCTTCGAAGGCCGACGGGAAGAGGGTCAGCACGTCGACCCTCATTCGGCATCCTGGGTGTGTTCTACCGGTCCATCGAGCAGTTCGCCGACGTGAGAGAGAAGCGGGATGAGCACGGCCATTCCCTGGGAGACGGCCTTCGGACTCCCTGGCAGGTTCACGATTAAGACGCGCCCGCGCGTCACAGCCACCCCTCGCGAGAGTGCGGCGTATGGCGTGAACTGGAGTCCGTTCGCCACCAACGCATAGGCAATTCCGGGCACATCGCGCTCAGCAACGTCCCGCGTGGCCTCGGGCGTCACGTCCCGTTCGGTGAGGCCCGTGCCGCCGGTTGTGATGATGGCGTCGCAGAGGTCGCCATCAGCCCAGACGCGGAGATGCTCCGCGATGATGTTGCGATTGTCGGCAACGATATCCCGTCGCATCACCGCATGCCCCGACTCCTGCAGCAGTCGAACGATCGTGTCGCCGCTCTCGTCACTTCGTTCGCCAGCGGCGCCCTTATCAGAACAGGTCAAGACGCAAACCCGAGCCATCGCTCAATACTACTGGCCGAAACCGTCTGGTGGTCTGTCACTTGCCCGGGGAAGGCCCGGGGTGGGCACCCTCTCGGGGAACTCCCTAACAGCTCTACGTAAATGTTCAAACGAGTGCTTGACACCTCTGGGGGCTGCCCATACTCTCCGTGGAGCACTCGGGGGAGGATGGGGGAAGTTTCCCATATTCTCCCATCGATGATGCACCCAACGTGGAAGGTACCCAGGCGATGTATTTCGTCGGCCGCAGCGAATACCAGCTCGATGATCGAAAACGGGTTCCCATCCCGCCGATGTATCGTGGCGCGTTCGAATCTGGCGGCTACCTCAGCATGGGCAACGACCCTTGCATCCAGCTCCACACCCTCGATTCCTTCGCCGCCACCGCGAAGATCATCGAGGCGATCCCTGCCGAGACTCCCGAAGGGGACGATGCCCGCCGTGCCTTCTTCGGAAGCGTGGGCGCCGTACAGAAAGATGGGCAGGGCCGCATCACCCTGAGTAGTGAATTCCTCACGCATTCCGGGATTACCCGGGATGTCCTCGTTGTCGGCGTCGGCGACAAGCTTGAGATATGGGATCGGGCCTCCTTCCTCGCCCGTGAAGGCGATGCCCGCGATGCGCGCCGCAGGGCGACGGCGCGCCAGCAAGCTCTCCGAGAGGGGGCTTAACGTGGTTGTTATGACTGCACCAACGCCCGTCCATCTCCCGGTCATGCTGAACGAAACCATGGAAGCGCTCGATGTGCGCGAGGGCGGTACATACATCGATTGCACCACTGGCCTCGGTGGACACAGCTTCGCCATCGCCACTCGCATGGGCGAGACCGGCCGGTTGCTTTGTCTTGATCAGGACCGCGAGGCACTGATGTTCGCGCGTGCGAGGTTGGCTCCGTTTGGGAGACGGGTCAGTTTCGTCCACGCGAACTTCCGTGAACTCGCCGAAGTGGCGAAGCGGGAGGGATTCCAGGACGTCGATGGCATTCTCATGGACCTCGGGATCTCATCCTTTCAGATCGGTGAGGGCCGGCGCGGTTTCGCATTCGCGCTCGAGGGCCCTCTCGATATGCGGATGGACCCGGATTCGGGCGGTCTTACCGCCGGGGAGATCATCAATACCTGGGATGAAACGTCGCTCGCAAACCTCTTCTTCGAACTCGGAGAAGAACGTCAGTCACGCAGGATCGCTCGCGCGATCGTGCAGGACCGGCCACTGCAAACGACGTGGGAATTAGCCAGATCTGTCGAGCAGGCTGTGGGGGGTTCCAGGGGACAAACCCATATTCACCCCGCCACCAAAGTCTTCCTGGCGCTCCGGCTCCGTGTGAATGGGGAACTCGACACCCTCATCACGGCTCTGCCGCTCGCCTGCAGCCTGCTCGGCTCTGGAAACTCGCATGCCGGTCGCCTGGCCGTCATCAGTTTCCACTCTTTGGAAGACCGCATTGTCAAGCAGTTCTTCCGGCGCGAATCCAGCGATTGCATCTGCCCGCCGGAACTTCCGGCATGCCGCTGCGGTCACAAGGCCACCATTCGCGAACTCACGCGCAAAGCCGTGCGGCCCTCCGAATCCGAAGTTGCGGCCAACCCGCGCGCTCGCAGCGCGGTGCTCCGCGTCGCCGAACGGAAGGTCTAGCCATGGCCGCAATCAATCATCCGCTTGGGCGCCCGCGTCACAGCCTTCCTCTCCCCGTCCCCGGGGTCGGCCGGCTTAATCTCTGGCTGGCTGTGGCTGTCGTGGTTGCCGGTGTCTCGGCCCTCCTGCCTGTTCTTCAGAACAGTCTCGCAACCAGCCGTGGCTTCGATATCCAGGCTACCCAACGACAGGAAACCACCCTCAACGGCCAGATCAGCCTGCTCGAAGGCGAGGTCGCATCGCTCACTTCGATCGCTCGCATCGAACGCAGGGCTCGAGAGATCGGCCTTGGCCCGGCCGCAGACCCCATTTACGTCCATGTCGATGAGCCCGGCCCTGCGCCGGCAAAGCTTCCCTCGGAGTATCTCCCCAAGTCCGATACCCCACCGGTATCAACCGCTCCGTGGTGGAAGTCGCTCGTGAACTGGCTGCCCTGAGGCAGCCCCAGTTGGTCCTTCTTCGGAAGGACTGGAGGCGCGTTCGATGGCGCAATACCGTGCGCATGGCACTCGCCGTGTCTGGCTACCGGCCACTGCCTTCGGCCTTTTTGCCGTTCTCATCGGCGCGCGTCTCGTCCAGATCCAGTTGCTCGAGCACGACCAGTTCGCGACACAGGCGAAAGCCGAACTTCATGGCAACGACACCATCTATGCCCGCCGCGGCACCATCCTCGATCGCAACGGCGGCGTCCTCGCCACGAGCGTGAATACCTGGGATGTCTACGTCAACGCCCGTTCATGGAGCGACGATGCCACCGCCGCCAGTTCCGCCGCTGCGCTCGCTCCGTTCCTCAAGACTTCGGCGCCCGAACTGATTGCTGCCGTTCGCGCGCACGAATCCGGCGAAATCCGTGTGAAGGGCGACCTTCCCTACGAAACCGGCCTCAACCTGATTGCGAAGCGAATCCCCGGCGTCGTCACCATGGCGAACACGGCCCGCATCAACCCGGAGGGTGATGTCGCCGCCTCGGTGGTTGGCTTCATTGGAACCGATAACACCGGCCTCGCTGGCATCGAAGCCGCCTACAACGAAGTTCTCCAGGGTAAGCCCGGCAAGGCCGTCTATGAGCGCGATACCACCGGTGACCCGATTCCCTACGGCCAGTACACCCTCACGGCGCCTCATGAAGGCGAAGACCTGATCCTCACCATCGATCGCGTCCTCCAGCAGATGGCAGAGGACTACCTGGCGAAGGGAATCGCAGAACACCGCGCGAAGGGTGGTTCGATCATTGTCATCGATCCGATGAGCGGCGAAATCCTTGCCATGGCAACGGCGCCGAGTCTGAAATACAGCACCCTCGATTCGGTCCTCGAAACCGGCGGCGATGCGCTTTCGGTCCTCAAGAACCGCGCGGTCACCGACCTCTACGAGCCCGGCAGCGTGATGAAGATCATCACGGCCTCGGCCGCCATTGATGCCGGCGCCGTAGGCCCGGATACCACCTACGTCGATAGCGGCGTGGTTTACGTCGAAAACGTTCCGTTGAAGAACTGGGACGACAGCGTCTATGGCACCCAGACCATGACTGGCGTGCTCCAGAACAGCATCAACACCGGCGCCGTCTTCATGGAGGAAGCGATTGGCGCCAAGAAGTTCCAGAGCTATCTCGACGCGTTCGGCTTCGGGAAGCCAACCGGCGTCGATTTGCAGGGCGAAGCCTCCGGGATATTCCGGCGCCCCGAGGACCCCGGCTACTCACCCGTCGACGTTGCCACGCAGGCGTTCGGGCAATCGATCAGCGTGACCCCAATGCAGATGATGCAGGCGGTTTCGGCGGCAATAAACGGCGGCAACCTCATCGCACCGCATTTTGTGAAGGCCCGCGTGAAGGCCGATGGCACCCGCGTCGATGTCGCCCCCCAGGTGGTCGGCCGCGCGATTTCGTCGACAACCAGCGACACTATCCGCAGCATGCTCGGCCAGGTGGTGGGCCAGGACCCGGACGGCTGGGGCCGGAACCCATCGCGTTACACTGCCGGCGGAAAATCTGGCACGGCCAACGTACCCGTCTGGGGCACCTACGATGAAACCCAGATCGTTTCCTTCATGGGCTTCGCTCCGCTGAATAACCCCAGGATCCTCGTCATGGTAAAGCTCGATGAGAACGGCGACGGCAAGACCGGCACCGTCGCCGGCGGGCCGATCTTCGCGCACTTCACCGACGATGCCTTGCAGTACCTCGGCGTCCCCCCGGAAAAGGGCCCATCGGTGGTCCACCGATGACGACAACCAGCCTGACGACCGCCTTCGTTGCAGCCGCGATGCGTAATCGCGGCTACGCCGTTTCAGAAGGGC
>JBATAT010000519.1:0-2009 GCA_049662005.1 Tepidiformaceae bacterium | reverse complement strand
GCCCGAACTCACAACCCAAAGCCGACAATCCACAACCTCGAATCAGACACACCGTATCAAACCCCGATCACCCGGAGAATCCACCGGTTAACCCGCTGGAAACGCGGAAACCCCGGGAACGGCGAGCGGCGAACCGCCCGAACGACGGTGGAGCGAGGCACAGGGTTGGAATTGGCGTCGTTCGAGGTTCGTCGTTAATCGTTGTGCGTCGAACGGGGGAAAGGCGAGCGGCGAACCGCCTGAACGACGGTGGGGCGAGGCACGTGGTTGGAATTGGCGTCGTTCGGGGTTCGTCGTTCATCGTTGTGCGACGTTGGGTTCGTTCGCCCCGCCGCTTCTCCCTCCTCGATTCTCGCTTTACGCTGAAGCCATGGCCCTGACCTCCGAAGAAGTTCTCCATATTGCCCGGCTCGCTCGAATCGCCCTTACCGAGGCCGATGTCGAACGGTTCACTGCCCAGCTTTCCGGCATTCTCGACCATTTCACGGCTCTTTCCGCGGTGGATACCGAGGGTCTCGACCCCACAGCCCACCCACTCCCTCTCTCTAACGTCATGCGGGAAGATTTGGTTGCATCGTCGCTTTCGCAGGAAGAGGCGCTGGCGAATGCGCCCCGCACGGAAGATGGCTATGTCCGTGTACGAGCGGTGCTCGAATGAGCGATCTCTGGAGGCTCACGGCCCACGAAGCCCACGAAAAGCTCCGCGAGAAGGAGTTCTCCGCGGTCGACCTTACCCAATCAGTCCTCGAACGGATCGAGGCCGTTGAATCGAAGGTCAACGCTTACATCACAACCACCCCGGAGCTGGCACTCGAGCAGGCGAAGGACGCTGACCGGCGCTACGCGAACGGCACCGCCACTCCTCTGACCGGTATCCCGGTCGGCGTGAAGGACCTCATTGTCACGAAGGGCACCCGCACGACAGCCGGTTCGAAGATCCTCGAGAACTTCATCCCGCCCTACGACAGCCATGTTTATCAGCAGCTGCGGAAGGCGGGCGCGGTCATGGTTGGCAAGGCCAACCTGGATGAGTTCGCGATGGGTTCGAGCACGGAACACAGTGCCTACGGCACCACCCACAATCCGTGGAACCTGGACCTCGTGCCCGGCGGCTCGTCCGGTGGTTCGGCGGCGGCGGTTGCGGCCGGCGAATGTCTTATTTCGCTTGGAAGCGACACCGGCGGCTCGATTCGCCAGCCATCCGCGCTCTGCGGGGTCGTCGGCCTTGATCCAACGTATGGACGCGTCAGCCGCTTCGGCATCGTGGCGTTTGGGAGTTCGCTGGACCAGGTTGGTCCCATCGGCCGCGATGTCGAAGATGTCGCCACGATGCTCCAGTGCATCGGCGGCCACGACCCGCGGGATAGCACAAGCAACCCGGAACCCATGCCCGACGTGCGCCACTACCTCGGGCGCGAAATCAAGGGCATGAAGATCGGCGTGCCGAAAGAATACTTTGTGAGCGGCATGGAACCGGGCGTTCGAGCCCGCATCGACGAGGCTCTCAAAACGCTTGAATCGCTCGGCGCCGAGGTTGATACCTCGCTATCGCTGCCAAGCACCGAACACGCACTCGCCGTGTACTACATCATTGCCCCCAGCGAAGCGTCCGCGAACCTCGCACGCTACGACGGGGTGAAGTACGGCTTCAGCGACCGTTCGGGATCGACCATGTGGGACAATATGGAACAGACACGCGCCCAGGGCTTCGGCAACGAAGTGAAGCGGCGGATCATGCTCGGCACCTACGCGCTCTCGGCCGGCTACTACGATGCCTTCTATCTGAAGGCACAGAAGGTCCGAACGGTCATCAACAACGAGTTCGCCGCGGCCTTCGCGAAGTATGACGTCATCGTCACGCCCACAACTCCGACCGTCGCCTTCCCCATCGGCGCGAAGGTCGATGACCCCTACGCGATGTACCTGAACGACGTGTACACCCTGCCCGCTTCCGTCGCGGGCCTGCCCTCAATCAGCGTTCCCTGCGGATTCAGCGAGAATCTGCCCGT
>JBATAT010000518.1:0-1644 GCA_049662005.1 Tepidiformaceae bacterium | reverse complement strand
TACAACCCGGGCCATCTCTATCACCACGAGAAGCAGAAGCCGGTTCGAGACAAGGTCGCGCTCATCGCCGAAACAGCGGTGAAGCACGACCTCGCGCTGCGGATCGGTGTGAACTGCGGTTCGGTCGACCCGGCCATGGCCGAAAAGTTCGACGGCGCAGACCCGCCCGAACTCGCTGGCGTGACGGCGATGGTCGAAAGCGCGCTCGACCACTGCCGGATACTCGACGACCTGGGGTTCACGCGCTACGTGGTTTCGATGAAGGACAGCGACCCGCGCAAGGTCATCGCCGGGAATACACGCTTCGCCGAAGCCCGCCCGGATGTGCCCCTGCACCTCGGCGTGACCGAAGCCGGGATGCTCCCGGACGGCGTCATCAAGACGCGCATCGCGTTTGAACAACTCCTCAGCCGCGGGATTGGCGACACGCTGCGCGTTTCGCTGACGTTGCCGTTCGCCGACAAGTACAAGGAAGTCGAAGCCGGCAAGCAGATCATCGAGGACATCGAGGCCGGGCGTTTCCGCTCAGTGCCGGTGTTCCAGGACCACGGCCTCAATATCATCAGTTGCCCGAGCTGCAGCCGGGTGGAGAACGAGGCATTCGTCGACCTCGCCTTCAACGTGAAGGAGATGGCCCAGTATGCGAAGGACTACGACATAACGATCGCCATCATGGGCTGCCGCGTAAACGGTCCGGGCGAAACGGATGACGCCGACCTCGGTCTCTGGTGCGCGCCCAACTTCGTGAACCTGAAGAAGGGCGAAGACGAACTGGGTGCATTCCCGTATGACGTGGTGCTGGACCGGTTGAAGGTGGAGTTGGACGCACTTATCGAAGAGAAGAAGCTGGCCGGAGCGACCGCGTGAGCGTCGGCCAAATCAAGTACATCACCCGCTACCCGGTGAAGTCGATGCGGGGCCAAGCGATGGACTCTGTGGACATCGACTTCGTCGGTTTGCCGTTCGATCGCGCGTTCGCGTTTGTGCAGGATGGCGTGCTTTCGCCATTCCCGTGGTTCACGGCGCGAGACTGCCCGCAATTGCTCCAGTGTCAGCCGAGTCTCAGCGGCGAGCGCTGGCCGACGGTCAGGGTCGCAACCCCCGAGGGCGAGTTCGACCTCGCTAGCCCTGAGCTGAAAGCCAAGCTGCAGGAGTGGAGCGGAAAGTCCGCCTCACTGCGCTCCGATTACCGCGGCTGCCAGGACGTCGCCTACGTCTCGGTCATCTCCACTGCGACGATCCGAGCGCTCACCGAAGCGGGTGGCGTGGAGAATGACCAGCGCCGCTTCCGGATGAACTTCGTGGTCGACATCGGCGACGAACCGTTCGCCGAGAACGCCTGGGCGGGCAAACAAGTGAGAATTGGGGGGGCCACGATCGCGGTCCACGAACCTGACAGGCGCTGCAATATGATCACGCTTCACCCGGAGACAGGGGAGTCGACGGCGGCGGTCCTGAAGAAGACGGGCGAGATGAACAACGCCTGCGCCGGAATGTACTGCTCGGTATTGGTCGAGGGGTCAGTCGCGTTAGGGGACCCTGTGGTGGTGGGATAGGGCTCCCCCCCGCGACATAAGACCGAGACGTTCCAATTCTCGCGGCCCGGACAAGGATCAATTTTGCCGCTAGATCGCTCCAAGCCAT